>CAZJQM010000115.1:0-3030 GCA_964548355.1 uncultured Pseudomonadota bacterium | reverse complement strand
AATTGAGTAGTTGATAACCACATATGAAGGAGATAAAGGGTAAGATCCAGAGATAGTTTTTGATCACGTTCATCAGATTAAAGTTAAAAAGGTAGACTAATAAGCCGGATTCTGTTTCAAGCTGTTAACTTGATGACAACCATTTATCTATGCGACATACCCACACGTTTAAATCGGAACGAACTACCGGACGTGCTACTTTGTCTTGCTCCAGAAAGGGTTTGCCTCGATACCATATTACTATGATATAGCGTGTGCTCTTACCACACGTTTTCATCCTTACCTACTATCTTGCGATAATGGGCGGTTTATTTTCTGTGGCACTTTCCATGGGTTTACACCCCCCTTAGTTGATAATCCTTCTAAGGTATCTTATTCGTTGGGAGTCCGGACTTTCCTCTCCTGAAAACAGGAGCGATTGTCTTGCCTACCTTTTTAATATTTCAAACATTTTTTATGCCAAAATAAGCATCATTCCTATATTAACAAGGATCTTGGCTATTGTATACCCACCCCCAGGTAGGCTGGCACCCACTAACCAAGGAATTACCCAGTAATGAATGGTTAAGCAAACAGTTAAAAGTGCAGTAGGAATAAACCAGGTAATGTGTACAGTTTTTTTGAGGTATATAATGGCCCATGTTAGGGGAATAAGATATAAAAGAGGCAAGCCAAAGCGGTCATATTCAATAAAGTTTTCACATGCAATAAGTAATGCTGCAACAGTGAGATAATGCCATGGATACTTTTTGAACCACCCAAGAATATAAAGAATAAGTGGAATATTTAAAATCGGTTCTTCAAATAATGCACCTACAACAAGATCAATGAGCGGGGATGCTAACAAAAAAATATAAGAAAATAATAATAAGATATTCATATTACGACAGTAACGTTTATACCAGTGCCTATAATTGACAAAAAATCGGTTTTAAGTACTTTAATGCTGTTGTTCGCTTTTTTCAAATATATACCAAATTTAAGGAAATCCATGAAAAAATTTTTAGCATTGGCACTTATTGCCGTTGCAATGTCATCGTCTGTTATGGCTGAGCCTACAGGTTGGGAAAAGTTTAAGACTTGCGCGCGCGTATATGCGCCTTGGTACAGCACAGAATCGCTTAAGGCTAAAAAAGCATATTATGAAGCTCTTTCAGCTAAAGCAACTGAACAAGCAGATAAAGATTTTTTTATTGCTAAATCAGCTTCTTATAAGAAAGGTTATACAACTCCTACCGCTAACAAAATAGAAAGAAATCCGGCTACGTCTGCCTTAACAGCAGCTACAGCAGTAGCCGTAGCAGTTGTTGGCTACAAATACAGAGCTCAAATCAAGAAAGCTCTATGTGAAAAATGTCCTTTCACAAAAGCAAAAGCAGCTTAATTTAAAAATCTGCATTTAAAGAAATGAGTATAATGAAGTAAGGCCGCATCACGCGGCCTTTTTTTATAATGTATATACTCATTGGTACTTATGATACTTGCTAAATGGATTCATTATTCTTTTATCATTCTCATGCTATTCGCATCATTTATATGCGGCATGGTGGTGTTTGTATTTAACAGAAAGATTGTTGATTTTTCAGTACTTGAAAATTACAATCCTGGCAAACCAACTATTGTGCTTGATGATGAAGGGCACGAGCTTGCGCGCTTTGAGCTTGATCGCAGAGAACCGATTACCATTGATCACATGCCGCGCCATTTAATTCGTGCATTTATTGCTGCTGAAGATCATGAATTTTATAATCACCGGGGAATTTCGTGGAAGGGCATTGTGCGCTCTCTATTAGTAAATCTGTATCATGGCAAACGTGTACAAGGTGCAAGCACGATTACGCAGCAGTTAGTTAAACTGCTTTTTTTTAATTCACAAAAAACTTTTGAACGAAAAGTAAAAGAGCAATTTTATGCATTACTTGTTGAACATCAATTTTCTAAAGAACAGATTTTAGAAATTTATCTTAATCATCTTTATTTTGGATCTGGTATTTATGGTGTGGAAGCGGCATGCCAACGCTTTTGGGGCAAATCTACGCAAGATATTTCAATCGATCAAGCAGCAACATTGGCAGGTATTATTAGATCTCCTTTTAACTATTGTCCTTTGCAATTCCCATTTTCTGCAGTGCGCAGAAGAAACATCGTACTGCGTTCTATGAATCGTATGAAATATATTTCTGATGATGAGTGTGCGCATGCACAAGTAATGCCATTGGGATTGAAAATGGAAAAAAATGATGATTGTGCTCCCCATTTTAAAGAAAGCTTGCGTCAGCATTTAGAAGGCCTGGTAGGGCGTAAGACCTTATACAGCGGTGGTCTTAAAGTACAAACAACTATTAATCGCGCATTACAGCAGCAAGCACAAAAACTATTTCGTGAACAATGTCTTAAATTATCAAAAACTATTCCTGATGCTGATGGCGGTCTTATTTCCATAGAAGTAAAAACCGGCGAAATTAAGGCAATGGTTGGTGGTATTGATTTTATCAATTCTAAATTTAATCGCGCATTACAAGCTCGCCGACAAATGGGATCTATTTTTAAACCAGTGATATATGCCGGAGCCATTCAAGCAGGGCGCTCATTTGATCAGACAGAAGTTGATGAACCATTCGAGCTTGTATATAACAATCAGGTATGGGCGCCGCGCAATCATAATTTCACATATGAAGGGCAAATGACATTAGCGCGTGCTCTTTCACGTTCAAATAATATTGTGACTATCAAGACATTGTTAAACACGGGATGTGAATATATTAAAGAACTTGGTGATAAATTTAGAATACCAGGGCTTCAACCATATCCATCACTTGCATTAGGGTGCGTTGATATAACGGTGAGGCAAGCGGTAGGATTTTTTAATGTATTTGCTAATAGTGGTTTATATGTTGAGCCTTATTATCTTGTATGGATTAAAGATAAATGGGGTAATAAAATGTATAAACGCAGATCAGTTGAAGAACGTGTTATTTCAACGAGAGTGAGCAGCCAAGTAAGTAGAGTACTCATGATGAATATGGAACG
>CAZJQM010000114.1:0-3035 GCA_964548355.1 uncultured Pseudomonadota bacterium | reverse complement strand
CCAATAGACACCTTTATATTTACCAGATATTCGAATCATATAGCTTCAAATTTAAAAATTTATTCAAGAAAGTCCAATTAAAATAACGCCATGCTGCGAATAGGTGCCCCTTATGTTTGTCTTTGTCTTCAGCAATCCCGCCATTTTCATCTACTTCCGTTTCATTAATATCGAGCATAAGATACGGCACGCGATCTGAAAATAAATATTTCGGGTGTCTGGCCAATAAAGCATTACACAGCGTTCGCGTTGATTTAATCGGTGGGTTTGATAGCGGTATCTTAAATTGACCCATTGATAATTGCAGTACTCGTTTTATTTCCTTATAGTAATTAAGATCGCGTTTTAACGCGGTACGATTCTGTCCGCTAGCATCGCCCGTTACCATTAACATTCTATTCAAATATGCAATTTTTATCCGTTGACATAACTCATCAATATCGGAGTTAAGTAATCTAAATTCATCCAGAATCCTTACTTCTTTCATCTGTGGATCTACCTGGCCAGATAACGCAACGATTGGTTCAACATTGAAATCAAATGCAAGTAAGATGGGTAAGTTATCAATCGGCTGTAAGCCCGCCACGATTTTTATATCTTCCTGCCGGTAAATAAACTTATTTATCGCCAATGTTACATCTTCGGCAAGATACTCACATCTGAAAACGGCTTCGTCAAGTTGCTGCCTGGCTTCGTCGATCTCGGCTGGATCGATAAAAGGATTATCGTAAGAAGTAAAAACCCATGATGCCCAGTTAGGCGAAGTGATCCGGGCCAGTCCTTTGAAATAAGTTGACCCGAATTGTGGAGTAGATAAGAACCAGGCATCACCATGCAAGTCAGTTAATGTCGGGCGTAACACTCGCATCCAAGCGTCTTTAAGATTGCGCACTACTTCGGCCTCGTCAATCACTATGCGTTTGTATTTCCTGCCTCTTATCGGATTCGGGTCCTCTAAGCTCCAAAAGTCAATCACGCCACCACCAAACAGTTCGATTCGCTTTTCCGATTCGTTTTTTACCTCAGTAATATCGTACAAAATATCGACCATCGACCGCCAGACTTCCATCAGCATCTTGTAAGTCGGTGCACAATAAGCGACGGAGAAGCCGTTTAGAGCCCCATTAACGGGCGTTTCTGGAGATAATAATAATTCTTTAGCTAAAATAGTTTTGCCAAACCTACGGCCGCTACGAAGTGTGTTGAAACGCTTTGCCTCATTCAGTACCCTCTGCTGGTTCTGGTGGAGTGCTTTCAGCTTCAGTTGTATTAGTTCTGACAATTTCCAGTTTTACTTTGTTTATCTTTGCATTTATTTCGGTCGGGATTAACTTTGCAGCGATTGCGTAAAAGTCGCGTGGATATGTTTCTGCAAACTTTTTAAGATTATGTTTTGGATCTTCCTGTAGTTTATTGAAAACGGCAAGTACTGTTTCCTTAACCGTTCTCGTTAATTTATTTGTTGATCCAGGCTTTCGTCCTTGATCTGGATCCAGTTCGCCTGGAACAAATACGCCTTTTTCGTTTCTCATCCTTTAAATTCCATTTTCATTGGAAAAATAATCAATTTTTTTTAAATGAATTTTCAGCCCATTTTCTTCCAGGTTACAGCAGTAAAAATCATTTCTATTGATCCTTAACCGGTTACAGGAGGGTTACAGGAAGTTACAGGATTAAAAAAGAAAGATAAAAGATTAATATATATATAGTTATAACTAAAAGGTTACAGTTACATCAGATTCTAAAGACCTACTACAAATGTACCTATTTCTATTAATATAGGACAACTGCTGTAACTCCTGTAACCGCTTGATAATCAATACCATTTTCCTGTAACCTTTTTAGCATGTTATTATAATTATTCTTTATATGGGACATACCCGGTACCATTTAACCCCCGTTTTTCGTCGTCAGCCTCTGAAAAACCAGACCGAACCCAGTATCCCCGAACTGATTTTCCTTTAATTTTTACGACCGAAGATTCAGTACCATAAATAGAAAAAATTGTTTTCCCGATATTATTTGGATTTATGTGTAAGGTGTTACTTTTCCCGTTAAGAAACATAGCAATTTCAGTACAAGACATAAACTCGCCAGTGCCTTTCTCGACAAATTCGAAATATCTAGGTAGTAGTTCTTCTTCAGATCGTTTATACCTATAATCTTCGTTTAAATGTTCCCGGACAGCTCTATCTTCCTTATCAGGCTCATAGTCAAAGCCATTATTATATAAATACCAGGCTTGCCCCCAAACTTTATTAATATCCACATTTTGTTTATATGCCCAGTCAATAGACTGTGTATTAAAAACAAGCCATCTTGTATTTTCATCATCATGTAAAAATTCCTTTTGGTTGGTTGATGCCCAGAAATTACATCTACGCGGAGCAGATACCTCAAATGAAGCATAAGCGCGCCGTTCTTTAATTGATGACTTCGAAATATCAGCCTTCAGCTTTGATATATCAATACGCGAGAGCCCAGCAAGTTCCTCGATGTTATAAATGAAATTCTCACTAAATCTTATCTCTGTGTCTTTAGTATTGCCGCCAATAATCGGTGATTCTGTAAAATATTTCTCAGTACCCCACGGCGATAAGAAACGAATAAAGGTAGTCTTACCAGTTTCCTGTTTTTTGCCATAAAGAACCATAACGATGCGGTTTTCTTTTAACCCAAGACCGCATGCGATAGAGCGAACTAGCGATTTTTTGAACTGCTTTGGCCAAAAAAACTCATCAGAATCTGTGCGGATATAATTAGCTAGTTGTTCAATATAATCAGTACCGTCATGCGAAAGAGAGCGAAAATAATCTTCGATAGGGTCGTATGGTTTAACGAACGCAGACTTAAGCAGCGACTTAACGTCATTTAACCCAAATTTTAATTTATTAATCAATAATTGTCGATAAATCTCATCTGAATTAACTACATCAAAAGTAGAATTACCAAGTTCGGTCATCTCGGGCTGAGCCGTAACCCGGTTAAATTTAAACTGCCAGCGTTTCCCGAGGAATATTTGTACTTGTTCAACT
>CAZJQM010000113.1:0-3072 GCA_964548355.1 uncultured Pseudomonadota bacterium | reverse complement strand
TAGATACCAATAAGTTAATTGCTATCGTTCAAGGTCCGCTTGTTAAAAAGCAAACCTCATGGAACTTATCATTCTATGTAGGGCCAAAAGAGCATGAAGCATTAAATGCTGTCGATTCACGTTTAGAAATATTGATGGATTACGGCTGGCTAGGATTTATCTGTAAGCCAATGTTGAATTTTATGAAATGGGTTAATGTCTATGTTCATAATTTTGGTATCGCTATTATTATTCTAACCATATTAATTCGTCTGCTCATGATTCCTTTAACATATAGAAGTTCGCAAACCCAGAAGAAAAGCGATGAGTTGCAGAAAAAACTCGTCTACATTAAACAAAAATATAAAAACGATCCTGAAGCTTATGCACACGAACAAGCTGAACTGTATAAGAAATATGGTCTAGGTGGATTAGGTGGTATGTTGAGTGGTGGCTGTTTGCCTTTGCTCTTACAAGGTCCTGTTTTCTTTGCGATGAATAGAGTGCTGACAACATCGATCGAGTTATATCAAGTACCATTTTTATGGATTCCGGATTTATCAGCAGCTGATCCTTATTATATCATGCCAGTATTAGTAACTCTTTCTATGTGGGTAACTACAATTTCTATTCCAAATGCGCAGCAACGCATTCCTCTGTATGTTATGGGGTTAGTGTTTGGGGCATTCTCAGTAGGATTTTCATCAGGGCTAGCACTTTATTTTGCAGTTGGTGGATTCTGTGGTGTAATCCAGATGTATATTCAAAAATTGGTTTAAAATGATTGAGAATCTTCCTTCATTACAGCAGTTACTTAAACATCTACAGCAGGTCCCTTATTTAGCATCTAAAAATATTTATCGTGTGGCTGCTCATTTTCTAACAATGGATCAAGCTAAAGCTGATCAATTTTGTAAAGCATTGCTTGACGCAAAAAATAATATTAAACATTGTTCTACCTGCTTTGCATGGACGGAAAAAGATCGCGCATGCTTTTTATGCACATCAACACGCCGCACAAAAAACACCATCTGTGTTGTTGAAACATGGCAAGAACTTATAGCTATTGAAAAAACAGGGGGCTATCAAGGGATGTACCATGTATTAGGTGGGGCAATAAGCCCACTTGACGGTGTTGGCCCAGAAGATTTAACCGTGGATGCGTTAGTTGTAAGAATTAATAACGAAGTTCAAGAGCTTATTTTGGCTACCAACCAAACGCCAGAAGGAGAAGCTACTGCGGTGTATATTTCACATAAATTAAAAGATAAACCAATAAAAATCTCATGCTTGGCTCGTGGAATACCCGTAGGATCATCATTAGAATTTATGGATAGATTAACCGTGTATAAAGCATTGTCCGAACGTCGGCCATTTTAAAATATAGATAGGAAGTTCATGGCACTTATCACAGCACAAGATTTTAAAGAACGCAGAAAGAAATTAATTGAACTCGTTCAGCAACAGTATAAAGAGGATGGAGCTATTCTCTTACTTGCGGGTTTCGAGTCTGATGTATACCGTTTTAGACAAGAAAGTTCTTTTTATTATTTCACGGGAATTACAGAGCCTGGTGTTGTGCTGCTTTTAGATTTTACCGGACATGCAACGGCATTTATTCCTAATCACGGAACACTGCGCTCAAAATGGGTAAATAACAGTTTAGAAATGACTGAAGAAAAAACTGTGTCACTTGGCCTTGATAAAATAGAATATCTAGGTCTGCAATGTGATAGCTATCAATTATTTCCATTTTTTAAAGCAGATAATCATAAACATCTTATCGATCGTTTAGAATCATTACTCAAACATAAGAAAAAGATTTATACATTAAATCCCAATGCTCCTTACGGATACATTGAGCAACGCCATATGCTTGAACGATTAGGTTTATTTGTTCCACATTTATCATCTTCATTAGTTGATATTTCGTTACCCGTTGCACAATTGCGCAGAAAAAAATCTAAACATGAAATTGAACTCATATTTAAAGCAATAGAAATTACCCACACAGCCCATGAAGCTGCAGCAAAAGTTATACAACCGGGGATTATGGAATATGAAGTACAAGCAGCACTTGAATATGTTTTTACCGAGTCGGGCGCTCAACGCCCATCATTTCCCAGCATTGTAGGATCAGGTAAACATTCAACAGTATTGCATTATAATGAAAATAATAATCGCATAGACAAAAATGATGTTGTGGTAGTGGACATTGGTGCTGAGTACAATTTGTATTGCGCAGATTTAACTCGTACCTACCCAGCATCGGGTTCATTTACTAAGCGACAGCTTGAAATTTATAATATCGTACTTGATACGCAAGAACATATTGCCAACCTTGCAAAACCAGGATATTGGCTATCAAATAAAGATCATCAAGAGCAATCACTTAATCATCTTGCAAAAGCATATTTAAAAGAACGTGGTTATGAAAAACATTTCCCCCATGGCATTGGCCACTACTTAGGACTAGATGTTCATGATGTGGGTGATTATGCTCGCCCCCTTGAAGAAGGTGATGTCATTACCATCGAACCAGGTATTTATATTCCAGAAGAAAAAATTGGCATCCGTATTGAAGACAATTACTGGATTGTTAAAGATGGTAATATTTGCTTGAGCGAAGATCTGCCACGCTATGCAGATGAAGTTGAAAAAATGGTGAGTGAAGGCAAAAAAAAGGCACCAACAAAAACGCCTAAACGTTCTGTTGATGCCTGAATATTAGTTAGTTTGACCTTCGTTTTCTTTGTTATCTGAAGTTTGTGCTGCAGCTTCAAGATCGTTCAATGACTTGATTCTTGTAACACGCTTAAAGAATTCACGACACGCTACTTGTGTTGTGGCTTCCTTTCTAAGTTGTTGTATTCTGAGATGCAGATATTGTTCCTTTGTTAATGGCTTATCTAAATTAACCCCCACGTCCCCATTTCCATCATTCATTGCTTGTGCAAAACTAGTTGATAGCAGAATCGCTAATAAGATCCGCATACATCCCTCCACATTTTATAGAATAATAAATACACCCAACTGCAAGTATACAATAAGAAAATTAGAAAAATCTATCTTTTTGTTGTTGGACGGGTGTTT
>CAZJQM010000112.1:0-3073 GCA_964548355.1 uncultured Pseudomonadota bacterium | reverse complement strand
CATTGTTATCTTTATTGGTCCTCCTGGGGCTGGTAAAGGTTCACTATCTAGTTTATGCATAGAAAACCTAAGTTGGGTTCAGCTTTCTACTGGTAACCTATGCCGCAAGCATATAGCCCAAGGCACAGAAATCGGCCAACAGATTGACCAAGCTATACGCGAAGGAAAGCTCGTTGACGATCACGTAATAACCTCAATGGTTGATGGCTGGTTGTTAGAGCAACATGCTCTAGAATCATCAGTTATTTTAGATGGTTATCCACGTACTGTTGCACAGGCTCAAGCTTTAATGAAATTATTAGGTTCTAAATTGCATAACTATACGTTGCACGTAATTAAACTTGCCATATCAGATGATCAAGTTATTGCCCGCTTAGGCGGACGAGCTATATGCCAGAACAAAAACTGCCAAGCAGTGTATTCAAGCTTGCCAGGATCACATTTAGCTCCTAAAAAAGATATGGAATGCGATAAATGCTCATACAGCTTATCGCGACGTGCAGATGATGAATATATAGCTATTGTTGAGCGTTTAAAAACGTATTATAAGCATGAACAAGACTTGCTTTCCTACTATCAGAACTCTGGTATTCAGGTAAAGAATGTTAATGTGGAAAAAGCGTTACCTGAAATCTTTAAAGAATTTAAATCAATGATGGGCTTGCTTTCACTATGATCAACATAAAGAATAAGCTCGCAATTGAAAAAATGAGTATAGCAGGCCAGATATTGGCCACCATGCTCAATGAAATAATTGACATACTTAAACCTGGTACAACCGCTTTTGATATAGATACCTGGATAGCCAAGTATCTTAAAGAAAAAGGCCTTATTTCCATGACCAAGGGATATCGTGGTTATAAGCATTCCTGCTGTGTTTCTATCAATGAAGAGGTAGTTCATGGTGTGCCAACAACACAAAAAGTTCTCAAAAATGGAGATTTGGTTAAAATAGATGTATGTGCTTCTTTCAAAGGCTATTGTGCAGACATGGCCCGTACATTTGTGGTAGGCACAGCATCCCCTGAAATTAAAAAATTTATTGATACTGCTCAAGCTGCGCTTGATAAAGGCATAGAACAAGCGAAGGTAGGTAACCATTTATCCGATATATCTGCAGCTATCCAACACGAAGTAGAGCATCAGGGATACGGTGTTATTAGGATGTTTGCAGGACATGGTATTGGTAAAAAGATGCATGAAGAACCTGAAATTTTAAACTATGGTAAACCAGGAAAAGGTCCAGTGCTCAGAGCAGGTATGGCCCTTGCCCTAGAACCAATGATTACCATGAAGCATTACGATGTGTATGTGGATAAAGATGGTTGGACCGTTAAGACAAAAGATAAAAGCCTTGGGGCGCACGTAGAGGATACGGTTATAGTTACCGATCAAGGCCCTCGTGTAATAACCCGACTATAGCGTGGTGTAGGTATGAAACAGAAAGAAGAAGTAATAAAAGTTGATGGTATTGTAAAAGAAACGTTGCCCAATGCAATGTTTCGCGTAGAATTAGAGGGTGGGCATTTGGTTTTAGCGCATGTTTCTGGTAAAATGCGGATGAATTATATAAGGATTTTACCAGGGGACAAGGTTGCAATTGAACTATCCCCCTATGATTTGACCCGTGGAAGAATTGTATTACGGTATAAGAATTAATAGCTTTTTGAGGTAGAAAGAGCATGAAAGTAAGAACATCAGTAAAGCCCATTTGCGAAAGCTGCCGCGTAGTGAGACGTGCGGGAGTTGTTCGAATAATTTGTCAAAAAAACCCACGTCATAAACAGCGTCAAGGATAAAGGTATCTAGATGGCAAGAATAGAAGGTGTTAACTTACCAACCAATAAGCGTATAGAATACGGCCTAACATATGTATATGGTATAGGTCTTAATTCATCGCAAAGTATTCTTAAAAAGCTTAAGATTGATTTTAATAAAAGAGTAAAAGATTTGTCAGACGAAGAAGTAGCGGCAATTCAAAAAGAAGTATCTTCACAATACAAAACTGAAGGTGATCTTCGCAAAGAATTAACGCTTAATATTAAACGTTTGCAAGAAATTGGTTCTTATCGTGGTACCAGACATAAAAGATCATTGCCGGTGCGTGGACAACGTACCAAAACCAATGCTCGTACGAGAAAAGGTCCTCGTAAAGCAGGTAGCGCAATAGCTCTTAAGAAAGTTGTAACTAAAAAATAAAAACCAGCTTAGTTTTCGGTGGTTAAAGGACGTCAATGGCGTATAAAAAGAAATCAAAAAGAGTTCGACGTAACGTTGAAACTGCAGTAGCACATGTTAAATCTACCTTCAATAATACCTTAGTAGCTATTACTACTACTGATGGAGAAGTACTCCTTCGTTGTAGTGCTGGCAAGCTCGGTTATAAAGGGGCGCGTAAAGGTACACCTTTTGCAGCTTCTCAAATCGGAGCAACGCTTGCTCGTGACATGTCTACTCTTGGTATTAAAGATATAGAAGTAAATTTACAAGGCCCAGGTTCAGGCCGTGACTCAGTGGTGCGTGCATTGCAAGCCAGCGGTATTAACGTACGAGTATTACGCGACGTTACACCTTTACCACATAATGGTCCTCGTGCTCCTAAAAAGCGCAGAGTGTAATAAAACTAAGAGAATCTCAGAACATTAATTAGTGTTGATAGGTTAATCAATGAATAAGGCAACTGCAGAAAAAAGATCAGTACACAATAAAGGCAAAGACGATAGCGGTCAGCGTACGACTGTTAAGCGTATGAAAAAGCTTTCTGAGTACGGAAGACAGCTTGAAGAAAAGCAAAAAGTAAAAGAAATGTATGGTATGTATGAACGCCAGTTTAGCAGATGGTTCTATATCGCTGCTTCTCGTGAAGGCGGACCAGGTGAAAACCTTTTAAGCATGCTTGAACGTCGTCTTGATAACGTTGTGTATCGCTTAAAAATGGCAACATCACGTAAACAAGCTCGCCAAATTATCGTTCACGGGCATGTGTACGTTAATGGTAAAAAAGTGTACGCGCCATCATATGTAGTATCAGTTAATGATGAAATTTCATTAGCGCCTACTGTTGCTAACAAAA
>CAZJQM010000111.1:0-3082 GCA_964548355.1 uncultured Pseudomonadota bacterium | reverse complement strand
TGGTAGAGCGGCAGACTCCAAATCTGCGGGTTGGGGGTTCGAGTCCCTCCTGGCCTGCCAAGCGACAGGTTTTTGAGTTATTAGAGCTAATTAAGGTTTTCAGGCCAAAGCATAGCAGCGGTTTGGAACTAAATAAAAATATAGTAATCAATTAGGTAGAAATAATGAAACAAGTTGCAGACATTACCAAATTCTTAGGTGAAGTAAGAGCAGAAATGGCCAAAGTGGTTTGGCCTAAAATTAACGAACTTGTAGGCTCTACAGTCGTTGTTTTATTAATTGTTGCTGCTTTTACCATATATTTAGGATCGATTGATTTTGTCTTAGCGCGTATAACCGAATTGATTTTTTTACGATATGGTATGCAATAAAATTCGTAACCAGCACGAGTGGAATAGATGAAACGTTGGTATGTAGTTCAAGTTTATGCCGGCTTCGAAGAGCAAGTTAAGGCTGATCTTATTAAACGAATCTCCCAAGAAGGGTTACAAGACTCTTTTGGAGATGTTTTAATTCCATCAGCTAAAATGAAACGTATTTTTGAAGCAGGTGATACCAAGGATCAGCAACTGTTCCCTGGTTATATATTAGTTGAAATGGAAATTACTCCCGCGGCTTTACGCCTCGTAACTTCTACGCCAAGAGTGATGCGATTCCTTGGCGGGAAAGAACCAGCTCCTATCAGTAAAAAGGAGATCGAGCGAATTCTTTCTCAAATGAAGGGTGAGGTTATTGTAACAGCTGCGACCGAGAGTGAGTTTGTCGTGGGTTCTGAAGCAGAGATTGCCGATGGTCCGTTTACAGGATTTGTGGGCATGATCGACAAGGTTGATAAAGAAGGTGAAAAGCTTACTGTCATGGTAAGTATTTTCGGTCGATTGACACCTGTGGAACTACGATTTGATCAAGTGAAACATTAAGTAAGGGTTGAAAAAACAATGGCAAAAGAGATTAAAGCTAAACTCAAGCTCTTAATTCCCGGTGGTGCTGCTACTCCCCAACCTCCAGTGGGCTCAGCCCTTGGTCAGCAACAAGTAAACATTATGGACTTTTGTAAGCAATTTAACGCCAGAACTGCTAACCGTAAAGGTGAAACAGTGCCTGTCGTTATAACTGTTTATAAAGACAAATCGTTTGAATTTGTTGCTAAAACAGCACCAACCAGTGAACTTATCAAGAAGAAAATAAATATTGTCAAAGGTTCATCAAAACCTAATACCGAAATCGTGGGACAAATTACCTGGAAAGATATTG
This sequence comes from uncultured Pseudomonadota bacterium, assembly GCA_964548355.1. GTDB lineage: Bacteria > Babelota > Babeliae > Babelales > JABCYS01 > CAZJQM01. The sequence goes on along the minus strand of CAZJQM010000111.1, from coordinate 1,828 downwards.
AAGATATCGCAAAGGTAAAACTTCCCGATTTGAATGCGACTGATATCGAAGAAGCTAAAAAGATTGTTGCAGGCTCTGCCCGCAGCATGGGTATTAAGGTCGTTTAAGGGCCATGACAAGGATAAGGACGTTATGACTATACATACACATGGCAAGAAATACAGAAATGCGCGCGAGAAAGTCGAAGCTGAAAAGTTGTATCTTCCTGATGCAGCTCTTGGCTTAGTCAAAGAAACTGCTCATACAAAGTTCGATGAAACTGTTGATGTAAACATCAACTTGGGCATCGATCCTGCTAAAGGTGAGCAAGCAGTGCGTGGTTCATTAATTTTGCCTCATGGAACTGGAAAAAAAGTTAGAATTATCGTATTTGCCAAAGGTGATTACGCGGATCAAGCTAAAAAAGCTGGCGCTGATTTTATTGGAGCCGATGATTTGGTGGAAAAAATTAATGGTGGTTGGTTGGATTTCGACTACGCCGTTGCAACACCAGATCTTATGGGTCTTGTAGGTAAGCTTGCAAAGATTCTTGGACCTCGTGGCCTATTGCCAAATAAGAAAGTAGGAACAGTTACTTTTGATGTAGCATCTACAGTTAATGATTTGAAAAAAGGAAGACTATTCTTCAAAAACGATAAGAGTGGATTAGTTCACTTTTCTATCGGGAAGGTGTCTTTTGAAAAGCAAAAATTAGTTGATAATTTGGGCGCCTTTATCAAAACATTAGCTGCATCAAAACCCGCATCTTCTAAAGGTAAGTTTATTAAAGCAATTACCGTATCCTCTACCATGGGGATTGGTGTTCATGTAAACCCTGATGAAGCGCTTAAACTTTAATTGAGAGGTACTATGAATCGTCAGCAAAAAGAAACCGTTATTCAAGAATTAAAGAATAACTTCTCATCAAGTGAAGCTTCATTCTTAGTGGCTTACAAAGGACTTACTGTTGCGCAAGTACAAGCGTTACGTAGGAAATTACGCACACAAGGTAGCGAATTTAAAGTTGTAAAAGCTCGTCTTATGAAGCGTGCAGCTGAAGGTGTATCAGGAGTCGAAGAACTTTCTCCTTTTTTCAAAAATCAAGTAGCCCTTGTTTTTGTAAAAAAAGAAGTTGCTCCTGTTGCTAAAACCCTTGTTGATTTCTCGAAAGAGTTTAATGCATTAACCCTTGTTGTGGGCTGTGCAGAAAAACATCTTATGTCAGTAGATGAAATCAAAATGCTAGCATCTCTTCCATCTCGCGAAATATTGTTAGCGCAGCTTTGTGGTGTGCTTAAAGCGCCAATGGCTTCATTGGCACGAGTTATTAACCTTATCCAAGAACAATCAGTGAAACAAACAGCATAATATAATTAATAGTTATCCGGAGAATCGACAATGGCAAAATCATACGAAAAACTAATCGAAGAAATAGCACAGATGCCTGCAATTGAACTTGCTGGTTTAGTGAAAGCACTTGAAGAAAAATTCGGTGTTTCTGCTGCAATGCCAGTTGGTGGTGCGGTTGCTGCTGCGGCTGAAGCTGCTCCTGCTGCTGCAGAAGAAAAAAATGAATATAAAGTGACCTTAAAAGATGGCGGTCCTGAAAAAATTAAAACAATCAAAGCTTTACGCGCAGTACTTCCAACTATGCCGTTACCTGATGCTAAAAAGGCGGTTGAAGAAGCACCTACAGTATTAGCAGAAGCTGCAAATAAAGCAGATGCTAAGAAGATCAAAGAAGAACTTGAAAAAGTTGGCGCTAAAATTGAATTGAGCTAATTAATTAACAAGTAATAAGGACGACATGCGTTGTCGTCCTTGCTGCTTTGTAATAATTGGTGATTAG
>CAZJQM010000110.1:0-3091 GCA_964548355.1 uncultured Pseudomonadota bacterium | reverse complement strand
GTTCGTGGTGAGTGTTTTGTGAAACAAAACGTATCGAATCCATGAACACAAATTTCATCCACTTCGATATGCGCTTTCGCGCTACTCAGTGCAGGCTTCGATACCAAACGGAGTTTATCCTGAGCTTGTCGAAGGGTGCGGCACGGACGAACGGAAGATGTTAAGAACATCAATTTCGAAAGAAGTATATTTACAAAAAAAAGAAAGACTCAGTAATTTGAGTCTTTCTTTTTTTTGTTCTAATTTTATTTTTAAATTAGAATGCAACGCCACCTTTGAGCATTACTTCCCATTGGTTTGCTGCACGATTATCTTGACCGAATTCAGCACCACCTTCAATTAATAAGAATGGTTGCCAATCACAGTCTCTCCAGTTATATCCAAAGAATCCAAATATTTTATTTGAGAAAGCACTTGTATGAAGTGCAGGACAAACGTCAATATTATCATTTGTTAATAATACAGGAGTTGTTTCTACTGCTGAACATTTTGATATTGTTGATTTGCTTTGTGTTTCGTTATTTGCTGAACCATCCGGGTTTTGAAATGGTGTATCGCCTTTGATACCAACATTTTGAGCAGCTAAATCACAATTAATTTCTTTGATTTTTTCTCTGCTACGTGTCCAGAAGTTCCAACCAAGACCGGATGAAAAGCAGCCACAATCATATTGTAACATTAAAGTTACATCAGCCATTACTCCAGCATCAAATTTAGAGCAACAGCAAAGTACGTTTGCAGCTCTTTGAAGTCCCGTTGCTTCTTTGCTTGAGTTAAATGTTTTTAATAACAACCATGAGCTTCCAGGACTTGATTGACCATTAATTAATAAACCAAATAATCTATTTTGTTTAGCTGCGAATAAATGTGTTACAACTGCATCAAAATAAATATTTAATCTTTGATCACCATCGCAATTTTCCCAAAGTTGATATCCTGCATCAACAGTACCACCAACTTGCCACATATGTTGTGGGCCTGATACTGCATTAAATAAGAATTCATCACTTGGTTTTGTTCCTGTTGGTGCTACAAAATGTAAGCTGGCTGCAACATGACCGCGTTCACAACTATAAAAATCGTAACCTACATCAAAATGTAACGCTGCAACCTGTGTATCTTTGCGAGATCCGCAAATTTTTCCACAAGTTAATCCAGGAACTGAACCAAATGCATTTCCTGCCCAACCTTGAAGCAATGAACCAAATCCATTGACTGTTCCAGCTGCATGAGTGCCCATGAAACCAGCCGTGAATGTTGAAACTGTTGAACTTGTATTTGAATCACAAGCTCTTAAATCCCATTTTGTGTAATTTACAGGTACACCAATTCTGGTCCATAAACCACAAACAAATTCATCCCAGCCCATCCATAAATCAAAATCCGCAATAAAGTTTCTTATTTGCGGATTAAAACAAATGGTACCACTATTTGTTGTTCCAAAGTTTGCACCATAAATATCAAATGTACCATCGCATTTGTTGCCATATGTCATACAATTTGAACGATTGCAATCTGTTGTGCAACTTGTGTTGCAGCAGTTTGATGAACTAGATGCTGCAGTAGTAAAAGTTCTTGAAAATGAAAACCATCTTCCAAGTTTTTTACTATCAAATGTTTGTTGGTACATTAATCCCAAACTTACTACTCCATAAAATTCATCTTTTCCGTACAAGTGAATTTTATCTTTGACGCCGACTAATTTACGAGCGCCATTTAAATCTTGCGGACGTAATGAATAATGGGTTTTACCAAAAACATCTCCGTCACAATTATTTGTGTTACAAGTGTCATTACATATTGATTGGTTTGTATTACATGGAGTTGAACTGCATGTTGTATTACATGAAGTATTGCAATTTTTATTACAACTATCTGCTCTTGCTATGGAAACTGTTGAAACAAGAAGCAAGATTTTTAGAAAACCTCTTAGCATAGGTTTCATAATGTCATTCCTTTGTTTGTAAAAATATTTTAACAAAACATTATTTTATGTTTGATTTCTTTAATGATGTGTATGATTTTTCTCCTTTCGTTTTTTTCAGAATTTTTTAAATCATGGATAATTTTAGCAAAAAAAAAGAAAGGCTCAATATCTGAGCCTTTCTTTTTAGTACTAGTTTTTTCTAATTTATTAAATTAGAACGCAACGCCACCTTTGAGCATTACTTCCCATTGGTTAGCTGCTCTATTGTCTTGACCGAATTCAACGCCGCCTTCAACTGCTACAAATGGTTGCCAATCACAATCTTTCCAATTGTAACCGAAGTAACCAAATATTTTGTTAGAGAAAGCTGATGGATGAATTGCTGGGCAAATGTCGATTTGTGTATTTTTTAAGTAAACTGGTGCTCCTATGCCATCCTCAACACCCATTTTACCCTTACATTTTCCAATTGTTGATAAGCTTGCAGTGTTATTTGTATCAAATGATGTATTACCTTTAATACCGTAATTACCACTTTCTAAGCTGCAGCCGATTAATTCTTTAACTTTTTCTCTGCTACGCATCCAGAAGTTCCAACCAAGACCGGTTGAGAAGCATCCGCAATCATATTGTAACATTAATGTTACGTCAGCCATTACACCAGCTTCGATTTTAGAACAGCAGCAAAGAAGATTTGCAGCTCTTTCTAAACCGATTACTTGGCCCGCATCATTAAATTGTTTTAATAGTAACCATGAGCTACCTGGGCTTGATTCACCATTAATTAAAAGACCAAATAGTCTATTTTGTTTAGCACCAAATAAGTGAGTTACAACTGCATCTAAATAAGCTGTTAAGCGTTGATCGCCGTCACAGTTTTCCCATAATTGGTATCCAGCATCAACTGTTGCACCAATTTGCCACATACGTTGTGGACCTGAAACTGCGTTGAATAAGAATTCATCGCTAGGTCTTGTTCCTGTTGGAGCTACAAAATGAAGACTAGCTGCAACATGACCTCTTTCTCTTTTAATGAAATCATATCCTAAATCAAAATGGATTGCAGCAACTTGTGTATCTTTTTGAGCGCCACAAATTTTACCGCATTTTAATGCAGGTGCTGAACAGAATGATCCGCCTGCCCATCCAGTTTTAAGATCAACT
>CAZJQM010000109.1:0-3193 GCA_964548355.1 uncultured Pseudomonadota bacterium | reverse complement strand
ATGAAGTGTGGGGAATTGGATTTAAAACGGCAGACCAAATTGCTCAAAAATTAGGCTTTTCAAAAGGGTCATTAGCGCGTATTAAAGCTGGTATTTTGTATGGAATTAGCACCGTTGTAAATCTTGGGCATCTGTATTGCGAAGTTGAACAATTAAAAAAGAGTACTCTTGAGGTGTTAGAACTTGAACCGATTGATGAAAAAACTATTAAAACTGCATTACACGAGCTTTATAATCAGGGTTCAATAAAACTTATTAGTTATCCTTCATCAATTGATGAAGGCGCCAAACATTACGTTACTCTAGCTAAATACTATTATTCCGAAAAAGGATTGGCGACCCGCCTTCTAACATTGATTGAACGACCATCAGTTTTACAATTCGACGTTAATGCCATCTACAATGATTTGCGTGCATCTGAAGCTGAAGCCCATAAAGGCATTGCCTTAAATGAAGAACAACAACAAGGAATCTTAACTGCGTTACAAAATAAAATTACGATTATTACTGGTGGGCCAGGGACAGGAAAAACAACGCTCATTAAAAAGCTTCTTGATATACTTGATGCACATCGCATGCAGTATAAACTTGCAGCTCCTACAGGCCGCGCTGCCAAACGTATGATGGAAGGGACAGGAAGATTTGCAGTCACACTGCACCGTCTTTTAGAATTTGATTTTGCCACTATGGGATTTGTTCATAATGAGAGCAATGCTCTTAAGCTTAACTTTCTTATTATTGACGAAGCATCTATGATTGATATTTTTTTAGCTCATGCGATTGCAAAAGCCCTACCGCTTGACGCTCATGTGATATTTATAGGAGACGTTGATCAGCTACCTTCAGTGGGCGCTGGTAATTTTTTAAATGATCTTATTGAAAGTAAAAAAGCAGCCACTATTCAATTAAAACATATTTTCAGACAAGCCGCAGACAGCTTAATTGTGGTCAATGCACACAGAGTTAATGCTGGAGAGTTTCCTACCAGTTATCTACCAGGTTCCAAACGTGACTTTATATTCATCAAAGAAAATGAAGCTACAACAATCCAGGATCATTTAAAAACGATTTACACACAAACATTGCAGCGGGCATATATTAAACCTGAAGATTCTATTGTTTTAGTGCCTATGCACCGTGGTGTAGTTGGAACACAAAAATTAAATAATGACTTACAACAGCTGCTCAACCCACAAGAAGGCCCTTCCCTTGAAAGATCGGGTAACACATTTAAAGTTCACGATCGAGTTATGCAAATAAAAAATAATTACGATAAAAATGTATTTAATGGCGACGTGGGCATTATAACGGCCATTGACCATGATAACAAAGTCATGCATGTCACCTATGATGAACGCAAGATCGACTATGAGTTTGAAGAATTAGATGAATTAGTACTCGCATATGCTATTTCAATTCATAAAAGCCAAGGTTCAGAATATCCTGCCGTTATTATCCCTATCTTCATGCAACACTTTACGTTACTTGCACGAAATTTAATTTATACAGCCATCACACGAGCTAAAAAACTCTGTATACTTATTGGACAACCACGTGCAATTGCTATGGCTATTAAAAATACCAAAGGCCTTGAACGTGTAACATTTTTCAAACAATTTTTAACAACCGATTTACAATGCCGTTAAGATATCTTTTGCTGATCATTATTATGTTTGTGCCTGAAGTTACTGCTTTCTGGCCTTTTACCCAGGCACCGAGTAAACCTTTTTCAATTATGCTGGACCCTGCAGGTGACGCACGCACACCGGGACGGATCATCGAAGATATCAAAGAACAGGGAGGCTATGAGCGTGGAGTTACATTACTATTAGCTGAAGAAATAAAAAAAAGATTAGAAGAAACATTGGGTAAGAAAGTGCGAGTAGTACTCACTCGTTTTCCTGGTGAAACACTTGATCCTCTGCAAAATGCCAACTTTGCTAACCGGCTTGATGTTGATGCTTATATCAGTATTCATTTTTTCCATCAAAAAGAAGATACTCCTCTGATATATCTCTACCATTTTGTTTACAACCCTATCACTGATATGTGGGCAAAAGTTCATCGCTTATCATTTTACCCTTATGATCAGGCCCATCTCGCCCATATCAGCAAAACAGGGGTATGGATAGAACAATGCAAGAATATATTGCGCAATGATACATATAAAAAGTCATTTGATGTTAAAGGACCCTATGGAATTCCTTTTAAGCCACTTATTGGCGTAAAAGCTCCTGCAATTGCCTTTGAAATCGGGCTTAAAAACAAGTCTGATTGGACAAATTATGTAGCTCCATTAACTGAATGCTTAAATAATCTTGTGCAGATGGCAGGTAGTTAAATTATGGACAGAACAACATTTATTATTCTCTGTATCTTTGCATCTGCCGTAGGTTGTTTTTACCTTGCTGTTGAACGTGGATTTATTATTATCAACCATTCCGGTGCTCAAGCGGCATCAGATAATAACCTAAGCACTGAAAAGAAGTCTGCTAAACTTTTTTATTGGAAGCATGATAAATGGTCTCACGAACAGGTTGAAGTTATGAGCTCATCTGATCGGGCACAGACGATTAAATATCTTATTGATGCCTGGCTTACATTAATGGATGAAGAAAAGATAATGAAGAAAAAAGTTTCTCTGCAATCTGCCATTTTGTCGCCCAACGAACAAGAGCTTTTTCTTTCTTTTGACCGCAATCCTTTTTCAAAAGAAGCATCCACGTTTGAAAAACTTATGTTACTTGAAAGTATTTTGAAAACGATACGAGAAACTGGCATCAAAATCCAGTCGGTGCGCTTTTTAGTTCATCATCAAGAAGCACATGATTATCATTTAGACTTCTCACATTCTTGGCCAAGTTCAGGATTTATTAAATAATTTTTACAAAAAGAGTATACTGAAGATAACAAGCAAATAACCATGTGTCAGGAGGGCCGACTATGAAGTATATTAGTTTACTTTATACCAGCGCACTGGTGATTTTATGTTTATCATATGGCATTGCTCTTGATAATAATGCGCCGCAAGATTCAAACAATAATGCTGGTACCACCGATTCACAAGTAATTGACCCCAAGACTACTACTGAATGTCCAATATGTTTACATCTGCTTTCTGAACATCCACAGCCGACAGAATTAGCTAGTCAAATAATTAAACAGGTTGGGGACGAATCCTCCTAAGTGTTAG
>CAZJQM010000108.1:0-3252 GCA_964548355.1 uncultured Pseudomonadota bacterium | reverse complement strand
TTTTCCTTATAAATATTTCATTTAAAGTTGGCTTTATATGTGGATTAGTTTTTTATGGAATTCATTGTTTAGCAATCGCAGTTTTATTATTTACTAAGATTGAACGTTGGTTGGCGCCTATAGGATATGGACTGCTTGTTATATATTTTGCACTGTGCTCCGGAATTTGGTTTTTTCTTCTTAATAAAACTCGACGATGGTCCAAAGATAGTAGTGTTCGATTATTCTCTGCTTCCGTTATCACCTTACTATTCAATCTTTTCATGTACCATTATTCACTCATTATATTAGGGCGATTAGAAGGGTATCCATTTGCATCTATGCTACTTCCGCTTGCGGAATATCCACACTTATTAGGCATATTGCCCTATGTAGGCGAAACAATGTTTATATTGTATCTCATTGTGCTGCAAGCCTGCGGAGCTCATATGTTAGTGCATAAATCAAGATGGTTGCCGTTGATAGCAGTGGGGTGGTTACCTTTATTAATCACGATCCAAACTCAAGATCAGATGCCGGAGATAATAAAAAAAATAGGCTATCTTTTACCTCCACAGTATCCTTCAACATCAGGCCAAATTGCCCAAGAAATAGCTCATAAAATAAATGAGCTCAAGAAAAAACGTGCAGAAGTTTCAGTTATCGTCATGCCAGAATCAACGTTTTGTTATCCTATTAATGAACATACGCATGTGATAAAAACAATCTGTGATAATTCACTAGAAGAAGGGAAACATTTATTATTTGGTGGACACAGAAGCGAAAAGGGCAATCTTTATAACTCTTTACATTGGATGCGGAGCAGTCTGATAACGCAAAGTTACGACAAACAACATTTGATGTTATTTGGTGAATCTTTACCTTATGACTTTTTTGACTTTATTAAGCGGAATTCTATTTCATTATTCCCTATAAGGAAAACATTTGTGCGCGGTGAACCTTCATCACCCCTATTTCGCATCAGCCCTGACTTCACGTTCATTGGTTCTATTTGTTCAGAACTTTTATTTCATCATAAAAAACCAATTACTGACGGTCATCCGATTTTATTGATCACCAATGATGCCTGGGTAGAATTTACCCCCTATTATCAACATCTCTTTTTTTTATTGGTGCGCTATAAAGCAATCATGTGGCAGCAACCCATTGTGTATGTTGCCCATAGTGGTGCATGGTGGATAATGAAAACAGGAAATACTTATACACTGTAAAGGTTTGCAAAAGCCTGCTAGTTTAAACCCATCAATTTTCTGCTATACTACCAGCACAATCACTCAATCTGAAAGGTTAAGCATGATGAAAGTATATCTACTCAAAGATGTTGAAAAAATAGGAATGCAAGGGGAAATCGTTAAAGTGGCAGACGGTTTTGCCGCTAATTTTATTATCCCACGTAAGCTTGGCATACAGGTAACTCCTGCCAATGAAGCAAGCTTTGCAAAAAAAATCCGCACTGTAGAAAATCGAAAAGAAAAAGTAGCAGAAGCTACCTCTATGTTGGCTGAAAAGATTAAGGGTTTAAAACTTACTCTCAAAAAGAAAGTCCACCTAGAAGCTGATGGCAAATCAGGCAAACTCTACGGCGCCGTAAGCCCAAGTGACATTGTTGAATTACTTGCGACCCAAAGCATATCTATTTCTAAAAGCCAGGTTATCTTTGGCAAAACGATCAAAGAAACAGGTAATTATGAAGTTACCGTTAAATTATCTTCTCGTTTGCAACCTACATTCAGTCTTAAAGTAGTTGCTTTAGAGTAATTAGAATTTTAGCCTTTCTACATCTTGTTGAGTGTGCATGCAAAAGGAGAAGCGTTTTAACTCTAATCCTGTAGTTGAAACTGAAAAAATCTTAGGTAAATCATTACCTTATAATAACGAAGCCGAACGCTCTGTATTAGGATCAATCCTTTTGGATGATCAAGTACTGAGTTCGGTAACTGACTTTTTGCTTCCACATGATTTTTATAATGCTGCCCATAAAATTATCTATGAGATGATTTTAGAAGTAGCGCAAAAATTTAATCGTGTAGATCTTGTTACACTGCAAGATGAGCTTGAGAAAAAAAATAAGCTTGAACTTATCGGTGGCTCTGGTTACTTACTTTCCTTACAAGAAGATATTCCTTCAATAGGTATGATAGAAGCACACGGTAGAATTATTAAAGATAAATCTATCTTGCGTGAACTCATCAGTTCAGCTGCCAGCATTATCACCAACTGTTATGCACAAAATGAGCAAGAAATAGAAGCAGTGCTTGATGAAGCTGAAAAAACTATTTTTAATATTTCCAATAAACGTGCAAGCCAAAACTTTGTGCAACTCAATATTTGGCTCAAAAAAACATTTCAGCATTTAAATGATGTTAAAACACATCGTAAGGGGATAACGGGTATTCCTGCTGGGTACATCAAGCTTGATCAGATGTCATCGGGATTTCAAAATAGTGATTTCATTGTTTTAGCAGCACGTCCGTCGATGGGTAAAACAGCATTAGCGCTCAACATTGCTACTAGAGCTGCTAAAGAAAATTTTACGATTGGTATCTTTTCTCTGGAAATGTCTGCCGAACAACTTACACTTCGTTTATTATCAACAGAATCAGAAATTGGATTTCATAATATTCGAAATGTTACGCTTACTTCAGATGAATGGATAGAAGTTACTAACACTGCCAGCAAGTTGGCAAATATGAAAATCTTTATTGAAGATACGCCCATGCTAACTGTTATGGATTTGCGTGCAAAAGCTCGCAAATTAAAAATGGAGCACAATCTTAACTTCCTGATCATCGATTACTTGCAGTTGCTCTCTCCAGGTCGTCGCCATGAAAATAGAAACCAAGAAGTATCTGATATTTCACGAGCACTTAAGGCATTAGCTAAAGAACTTAATATCCCGATATTGGCACTTTCACAGCTCTCACGCGCAGTAGATAGCCGTATGGATAAGCGGCCTATGCTTTCTGATTTACGTGAATCGGGAGCTATTGAGCAAGACGCTGATCTTATCATGTTCTTATACAGGGATGTAGTGTACCATCCTGAAACTGAAAATCCGGCATTAGCAGAACTTATCATCGGCAAACAGCGTAACGGTCCAACAGGAACTGTATACCTCAATTATCTCCGTGAACTTATGAAGTTCGAAGATGCCGAGTATGAATAAGAACTGTTAAAATCCGAAAGCTCTTTCTGTTTTTTCAAGATCTTCATTGACTTCGCCCATAATACGGCCGCCAACATTTTGCGCAG
>CAZJQM010000107.1:0-3255 GCA_964548355.1 uncultured Pseudomonadota bacterium | reverse complement strand
AAGGAAAATGATGGTTATGCCAAAAGATACCATGAAAGCGCGTTTGAAGTAACGGTGCTTATATGCTCTTTGAATAATAGATTGCTTTTGCGGTGCTACCGGTAGTGAGACCGTAGCGAATGAAAATAAGCTTAAAAAAGTGATAAATTTAACTGTTTTATTCATGAGGTCCTCCAATTTACTAATAGCATAGATTGGCTGTTAAAATAGGCAAATGGGGCGATGAGGAAAATGGATCTTTTTTAATTAAAAATAAAAAGTTGCCTTAAGGGCATTCAAGACTTTTCTTAGCCTGCTCCTTCTTTGTGTCGAAACAGGGGGAAATGGGCGAGTTAGGAAAGAAAGATCGAATGAATCGCCTCGGTCTGCGATGATATCATCTTGTCTTATTTGATCTAGTTCGGTAAATGGCACATCCTGATTTGCACGTTGAGCTAAGGTGATATGAAGATCATCTACTAGATTTTCCCGGTCCAAATTTCTTTTAAAATCAAGGAATTTTTGAGGGATTAAAGCTTCTATTCCTCCCTGATAATACCTAAACATTTGAATAGTGATTGTGGCGGTACTAAGAAAAATCAATAGCTGTTTACGAGTAATTTTATAAGAGGTTTCTGAAGTATTTGGTTGAACAAATTCTGTATTATCAAGCGTTCTATTACCCATTGCTGAAAGTGGCGACATGCTTAAAAGAACTAAAATACTTAATAATCTTTTCATGATTTTCCTCTATTTTATGATTAAAAAAGTATAAGTTATGCAGGGCCATTGAGCAAATGGGTATATGTTTTTCCTTGAGAAAAAAGGCCAATAAGTTAAACTTTTGCATAGTTTTATTCTTTTTTAGCGAGTGTTATATGAACGTATCCGTTTCCCTTCTCCTATTAAGTTCAGTTTCTTTTCTATGTTCAACCCCTGAATCTGCTCCTCAAACACGCGAATTAAAGCGTGGTTTATTACTGCAGCGTTTAAACAAGCATGCTATTGAAGAGCATAAAATTGCAGTAGGAAAACGTATTAAAAAAGCTTGCCTGGTTAAGTGGGGAATTATAGGTGCCAGCTTGGCAGCGGTAGGGACTTATAGCTTGATGAGTAAGAAAAATGATCAACCAATAGAAGATATAGATGAAAACACATCACGAGAGCGTCGTGAGTTTGCTGCTCAAAAAGCAAGCATTGCAACTGCTAAAAACACTAAAGATCTTCCCAATTATGAAGGCCTTTCGTGGTGGATACATTGCCTTTTTGACTGGAAATTACTCCCTAACACTCTTCAAGCCTGTATATTTAGCCTTATTGTTAATCATGGAGTTCCCCCAGTATTTAAGCTATTAGGATTAGATGAAGAAGCGCAGGCATATAGAATACCTTCAAATTACGACGCAATAACCTCATTTGCTCAGAAAGTGTTACAGATTCAAAAGCTGGAACAAGCTTTGGATTACTATGCTGAGCGCCTTTCAAAACCAGGTGTTGCTCCTTATCAGCGTGATTATTACGAAAAAGGCCTTATTTCCCTATGCAATAACCTTAAGGACAAGTTGGAAATGCTGCTAGGGTATATGCTCTATAAGCTTGAATCTCAATCACATGGGACCATGAACCAAGAAGCAGTGCGTATTGTTGATTTTATTACCGAAGAAGCTTCAGATTTCTATGCCTTCCTAGAAGATACCTTAAATAACAATGAAAATTACGTCACTCAAAATGAGTGCAGAGAACTTCATGATACTATCAGGTTATTTTGCCAGGGTCTTGAACAGGAAATTGGCCATTTTGCCTTATTAGAGCTATAAAATGGGGCAACTAGAGCTTTTGTCACATAGCCTAAAAAATGCTATAGTTGAGTAAATAAATCAGATGGGGGTCTAACAGGCAAGCCTTTAGCCCCTCTCTGGACAAAAGAGAGGAACAACTATGAAAAAACTAATATTAACTTATCTTACTCTTCCAGTTCTTTTTTCAGGCGCGACAATGGCACTTAACCAGCCTGAACTTCAAAAAATTAACTTTGTTGATGAGCAAAAAATAGCTCAAGCTCACAAGAGCTGCCAATGGCAAGTTACTAAAGATAGAGCTGTTTCAGCAATTATAGTAGCGGCAATTATTGGTGGAGCTTGTTACTATTTTGGCCAAAGAAATAAAGCAGCAACTCCTGGCATTCAAGCTCCTGTAGTGCCTGCGGCAAATACTGCATCTGTAGTTTCTCAGGCCCCACTAACTATAGAAGACCTATTGGCTCCAATACAAGGATTGTCTAGGACTCTTAAGATTTCAGATGCTGCCGGGGCTAACCTTGGTTATTTATATACAATACAAAAACATAATGAACAATTATCTAAGAAGCTTGATCAACTATCCGCTCAACCATTGCCTCAAATGAATCTTTTGGATATGGCTAAGGCATATTTTACTCAAGCAGTAGCTGCGGGTGTAGGATCTTTAGCCCTTATAAAAGGGATCCCTCTTGCTTTTATCCCTTTAGAAGGTTCACTTGGTTATCTGCAGCCAGTAAACTTGTTTATTAAAAATAAAACTCACTTTAAAGATGCGCGTGCCCTTGTATTAAAAGATTCATATTTCTGTAAAGCGTACGGATATGATGCGTACTACCTACAAGCGCTTACAAATTCTATTAATGCGAACATTGATCAATTAGCGTTAGTTCTTGGTTATATGAGCTATAGTGCAGATAAGTTTAAATCTCAAAAGAATGAATCTGCGTATCAGCAAGCCCAATCTATCAAGCAACATGTAGTTACTATGACTAATACGTTTGCTCAACAGATGAATGAGGTTCTAGTAAGCGAAAGTAAATCTCGTCTACACGACGTTGTTGCTCGTTACTTAGATCAATTAGATACAGAAGTCGATCGTTTTGATGAGCTGATTTATAACAGCTAAGAAAAAATAATTATAATAAATTGCGAGGCATTATGTTGTTGGTAAATAAAACAGTTCAGCGTTACATCTCTCTATGTATCGCAGTATCTTTTGTTTTTTCTACTACGACAGCACATGCACTGCCGCAATCCTCTCTTTATAGAAAAATAGCAAATCACTCATTATCTTCCGCCGATTTATTTCCTTCATTGCAAGGTGCTAAAACATGGCGTGAGGGGATAACACCTAAATTATCTCAAGGTAATAAAAATGCTTCCAGACTTATTGTGTTTGATGCTGCAGATGATATAGGTGAGTCCGTTACCTTTATCTCAGAAGATAGATGGAAAGAATTAAGATTCTATAGAAGAA
>CAZJQM010000106.1:0-3281 GCA_964548355.1 uncultured Pseudomonadota bacterium | reverse complement strand
AACTTTTATGTCGACATGTAATATTCAAACATTTTCATTTCATGATTATGAAAAACAATAACATAATTAATTCTTCAAATAGTTTACTAACGCAAACAGTTCAACTGCGGAGTTCCTCAAAGAATTAGAATTGTCAAAAATCAATGAGCAAGAAACGGTTGAACTTGTAGACGAAATTTTTGCTTATTGGTTAAAACAGTACAAAAAACAGATTATTGAACCTTTAGATGACAAAACAACAATTGAAATCGCACTCAATCACATCCGTCACGCACTCGAAATGCCCCCCATGGCAGGAAGCAGCAAAATATTTTTAAAAGATCTTTATCTTCGCATCAACTCGTGACAGCTAGTCATTGTTATTATTTTTAAAAAAATGTTACAATGACACCAAGGGAGGATGCGATCATGAATATGGTAAAAAAGCTTCTTTGTCTGAGTATCATTCTAGGACTCTGCTACTCTCCTGTACACGCCGCCAAACCCGAAAAAAAATCAGAGCAATCTTCGAGCACAACTTCAAAATTTGTTAAAACAATCATCGTGCTTGCCGTAATTGGCACAGGCATATGGTATTTACGTAAACGCTGGGATGGTTTTAAGGCTCAACAAATTCCACCACAAATGCTTCAACCTACGCCAGTACAACCAGAACCTCAGCCTCAAGTTCAATTACCTGTTCTTACCAATCCGGAGGCTATAGAAATAAAACAAATTCTTACGCAAGCTACAGATATTGTAGTTCAACGCGCAGAACACAATTCGAATGTGTCGATCACTGATCAAGAAAGAATCATTTTGTTGCAATCCGCAACATATATTATTAAACGAATTAATGAATTACCCTATGAAATTCCAGAACCACCAGTAATATCTCTTTTTATAAAACAAATTAAACGCCTATTTCCCTGTGGTATTAATAAACGTGAAAGCTGGACTGGCTTTACATGGCAAGCTGCATCAAGCCAACTTTCTGCTAGCCAAAATCCAAAATAGTTCTATTTCGCGAGACGCAAGCACAGGTTCTTTTCAAAACTACTGTTGCCATGCATACTATTTTTCACCACACTACATAGTCACAACGAGTGCAGCAAATAAATTAGCGAGATACAAGGTATCTATCCCATGACAAGACATATTAGAGAAAATATTACCGCTCTGTTAGCACCTGAACAGGAATGGCATCTTGAGTTGCTCACCAACTGGAACAACATCATGGGCACATTAAGCGATAAGGTACGTCTTGAAAAGATTCAAGGCAACACGCTTATTTTGGGAGTTTTTGATTCGAGCTGGATGCAAGAACTTTTTTTACTCTCGCGCGTACTTATTCAGACTATTAATAAACAGTTATCACAACCATATGTAAAAGAGCTTAAGTTTAAAGCAGCTGCACACAAAAAGGCCACGGCAAAAAACACCTATCAACCTCAATCTTCTATTAAAAAAACTAAAAAACCCGAACGTGCATTATCCCAACAAGAACTACAGGCCCTTGAAAAAATAGCAGATGAACAGCTACGCTCAGTATTACGAGAGTATCTTATTCACTGTGAGGGGAATGATGAAGAAAATAATATTGTGGATGTTCGCACTAACAACAGCCTCGTGCGTAAGAGCAGATCCTAATCATTTTCATGCACATACCATGGCTCATTATAATCTGCTAGAAAATCGTCCTCAAGCTGCCCTTGACCAATGGAAACTTATCTTAGAAGATCCAACAATTCCCGTTTATGCATATAAAGGTTTTTTGCAGTTTTTATTTGCAACCGGACAATACAAAACAATTGTTTCGCTCAAGCCACAATTAGAAACTATTTTTGAAGATGATGTCCCTACCCAACTTATTTTTGGGCAAGCTCTGGCAGAAACAGGGCAAGAAAAAGCTGCAGATGAAAAATTCATAACGCTGCAACAACAGCATAAAACTAATCAGGAACTTACCTATTTAGCTTCTATCTCGTACAGTAAAACAAGTCCACAAAAAGCCATAGATCTCATTAACGAATATTTAAAAACAAGTAATTCGCCACGCGATTGTATTTTTCACTTTCTCCTTTCACAACTTTCCATGTCATTAAATAATCCTACGCAAGCTCTCAAACATATTGAACAATCGGTTAATGATTGTCCTGGATTTGGTAAAGGTTGGCTTGCTTTAGGCTTCATTCAGGAACAACAAGGAAAAATAAATGAAGCTATTGCCGGATATACTCGTTACTTACAATTAGTAGGATCAGATAAACAAGTTGAACAACAACTTCAAAAACTACTCTTACAAGCGAAATTAAATCCGCAAAGCGCTGTGCCAAAACAAACACCTCCACAAGCTCAAACATGCATGGTGCATGCATTAACACAATATGAAGTAGGCAATTATCCCAATGCTCTTCTGTCCTGTGATACATGCTTAAAAGAAATGCCTGACAATCAAGAGGCACGCTTACTTAAAGTACATATACTCACTGCTATGTCTGAATTAAACCAAGCATTAGAACTTTTAGAAAAATATATTCTTGCAGAACCTGAAAACCAAACATGGTATAAAGCATTGCATCTCCTTCATCATGCTGGATTAAATATTGATAAAGTAATTTCGGTATTTAAATCTTCTGAAAAAAGTCATCCAACATCGATCTGGGCAACACTCTATTTAGCTGATATTTACCGCCGAATGAATTCTCTGCCGGAAGCGATCGCTTATCATAACAAAGCATTCAAACTTACCGATCAAGCACCACTTAAAGCTAAAATTCTTTTTAATCTTGCATCCATTTATTGGGAACAAGAACAATTTACTGAAATGAAAAAAGTTATTGATCAGGCAGTTGGTTTAGGAACTGACTTTCCTCCGCTCCAAAATTTACTCGCTTACTATTATGCAAGCAAAGGGGCAAACTTATCATTAGCGCAGCACCATATTGATGTCGTTCTGAAAAAAGATCCAAAAAATCCTCACTTCCTCGATACCCAAGCACTTATTTGGTACAGACAGCACAATTATCAAAAAGCAGAAACATTGCTCACACAGCTTACTCAAAAAGCTCCGGGAGATTATTTTATTCACTATCACCTTGCACAAACGTATCAAAAGATGGGTAAATCTAAGGAAGCCTATACAACACTTGAAAAAACATTAACCTTAGCACGTTCAGATCTTCAGAAAGAAAAGTGCATTTTTTTAAAAAAGCTATGGAATCGCTAAAACAACAAACAATATGTTACGCAGCCGAACATGTAGGTCGCAATATTTTACCAACAATCACTCAATAACATCA
>CAZJQM010000105.1:0-3301 GCA_964548355.1 uncultured Pseudomonadota bacterium | reverse complement strand
ACTCTTTTATAATGCCGACAAAATAACGTTTGAAGCCGGTGCTTTCTATAGACCAGTTGATAACAATTTAATCGGTACTCGTATAGAAAAAGGTATGGTGCCTGAAAAACAAGAAGCGGAATTTGTAGGGCTTCGTGTTACTAAGGATCTCCTTGAAAAGCTTAATAAAGCTAAAATTAAAACATTAACGCTCCAGCCTCAGCATCTTTTAAATAAAGTGTTGGCTAAAGACCTTGTTGATCATGAAACAGGTGAAATTATTATTGAACAAGGGCAAGTACTAACAGAAGGTTCTCTTGAACTGATTCAAAAGTTTAAGAAGCTTGACTTTGATATCATTGCATCATCTGGTTATGTGTTCCAACCTACCTTGGCTACAACATTATTACAAGATCATTGTCATACACGCGAAGAAGCAATCAGAGAACTTCATGTTAAAGTATGGCCTGGTGATAATGCTTCTATCAAAGAAGTTCAAGAGCGTTTAGAAAACTTACTGTTCTCTTCTCGTTTATACGATTTAACCAAAGTTGGTCGTATTAGAATGAATCGTAAATTGAACCTTTCTATCCCAGATGATAAAACGGTTTTAACTCTTGACGATATTATTGCAACAATACGTTATCTTATTAACTTACGTGAACGCGCTGAAGGTGTGCTTGATGATATCGACCACCTTGGCAACCGTCGTGTAAGACTTGTTGGTGAACTATTAACTAACCAAGTGTATATCGGATTCTCTCGTATTGAACGTATTGTAAGAGAAAAATTCAGAATGCAAGAAGTTCATGGTGCATTAATGCCACAAGACTTCTTGAATGTTAAGCCATTGGGTGCTGTATTGCGTGAGTTCTTTGGCACAGGCCAATTATCACTATATATGGACCAGATTAACCCATTGTCAGAAATTGCTCATAAAAGAAGACTTTCTGCCCTCGGGCCCGGTGGTGTGTTAAAAGATCGTGCGACATATGAAATCCGCGATGTTCATATTTCACACTACGGAAGAATCTGTCCTATTGAAACACCAGAAGGTCAAACGATTGGTTTGATTTCTTCATTAGCTACCTATGCAATGGTTAACGATCTTGGTTTCATTGAAACCGCATATCGTCCTGTTGTCGATGGTAAGATTCAAGATGAAGTGGTGTTCTTAGACGCATTTCAAGAAAATGATAAATACATCACTCAAAGTGATGCTGCTGATGCACACGTTAAGAACTTGCGCCAAGAAAAAGTATTTGCGCGCCATGAAGGAAACTTCATGTATGTTGATGCAGATAGAATCGATTATATCGATCTCTCTCCTAAACAGTTAGTGTCTGTTGCTACCGCATTGATCCCGTTCCTTGAACACGATGACGCGAGCCGTGCGCTTATGGGTTCTAACATGCAACGTCAAGCAGTTCCTTTAATTAAACCATGCCCACCATTAGTTGGTACCGGTATGGAAACGGAAATTTGTAAGGCATCAGGCGCTGCAATACTTGCTAAACGTGCAGGTGTTGTTGAATATGCTTCTGCAGACAAAATTATCATCCGTGTAGATGTTAAAGAATTTGAAAATGTTGATGATTGGTTAGCACAAGGTATTGATACCTATAACCTACGTAAATTTGAACGTTCTGGTCAAGACACCTGGATTCAACAGGCTCCTATTGTTAAACGCGGAGATGTTATACTCGAGGGTGATGTATTGACCAATGGTTCATCTATTATCAATGGTGAATTAGCACTGGGTACTAATCTTCTTGTTGCCTTTATGCCATGGCATGGTTACAACTTCGAAGACGCGATTGTATTAAGCAAGCGTCTAGTTGCAGATGATGTATTGACCTCTCTGCATATTGATGAAGAAGTGGTAGATGCTCGTGACACTAAGCTCGGGCCTGAAGAAATTACCCGCGATATTCCTAATGTGAGTGAATCTGCATTAGCAGGTCTTGATGAAGACGGTATCGTGAAAATAGGTACTCGTGTGAAACCTGGCGATATTTTAGTTGGTAAAGTAACTCTTAAAGGTGATATTCAATATTCACCTGAAGAAAAATTGTTACGTGCGATATTTGGTGAAAAGTCACGTGAAGTGCGTGACACATCATTACGCGTACAACCAGGTGTAGAAGGTACTGTTATCGACGTTAAAGTCTTCTCACGCAGTGGTATTCGTAAAGATAAACGCTATCGTGATATCGTTGCTAAACAAGCACAAGATATTGACAATGATTTTGATATGCACGTCCATTTCTTAAAGAGTATGGTACGTGATCAAGTAATAGCTGAACTCGATGGTCAAAGTGCAAAGAGCGCAAAAGAACTTGCTGCACTAACAGTTGAAGAACTGTTGAACATCAAAGCAAAAGCAAAACCAGCTCAAGATAAGATCACTGCGATTAAAGATTCGCTAGAAAACCAAATAAGAATCTTAACAGGTCTTAAGGAAGAACGTATTAATAACCTTAAAAAAGGTGATTCACTTCCTTCAGGCGTTATTAAGATGGTTAAGGTTTATATAGCGATGAAACGTCCTATCTCTGCAGGTGACAAACTTGCAGGTCGCCATGGTAACAAAGGTATTGTTTCTACTATTGTTGCTCGTGAAGATATGCCATTCTTAGCAGATGGTACACCGGTTGATATCGTACTCAACCCATTAGGTGTTCCTTCTCGTATGAACGTAGGTCAAATCTTAGAAACAGCTCTTGGATTTGCTGGACGTGAAATTGGTATCAAGCTCAAAGAAATGCTTGAAACCACTGGCTATGAAGAAGTTAAGAAATATTTAAAGAACTATTTTGGAGCACAATTAGTTGACTCTATCGAAGAGGCACAGGGCAAAGAAGGCATTATGATGCTTGCTCGTAAGACAGCTCAATCTGGTGTCCACTTTGCAACTCCAATTTTTGATGGTGCAAGTCTTGATGGCGACATCAAACCACTCCTTCGTGAATTAAATCTTTCAGAAAGTGGTGCGTATAAAATAAGCGACGGACGTACCGGTGAACAATTTGATCAGCCGGTAACCATTGGATCTATCTACATGATGAAATTGAACCACATGGTTGACGATAAGTTACATGCTCGTTCTGATGGTCCATATTCTCTTGTTACTCAACAGCCGTTGGGTGGTAAGGCTCAAATGGGTGGTCAGCGTTTTGGTGAAATGGAAGTATGGGCGCTTGAAGCTTATGGCGCAGCATATACCTTACGCGAAATGT
The DNA here is from genome assembly GCA_964548355.1 of uncultured Pseudomonadota bacterium. Taxonomy (GTDB): domain Bacteria; phylum Babelota; class Babeliae; order Babelales; family JABCYS01; genus CAZJQM01. The sequence continues at coordinate 83 of CAZJQM010000105.1, read as the reverse complement.
TAACCTATAAATCAGATGATGTGACTGGCCGTCATAGAGTTTATGAGGCAATTATTCGTGGTGAAGATATTCCAGAGCCAGGA
>CAZJQM010000104.1:0-3307 GCA_964548355.1 uncultured Pseudomonadota bacterium | reverse complement strand
CAATCCGTTGTCTATTGCAGGATATTACGAATAAAGCATGTTTTAATTGCACTAATCCTAGTAAATGTGATGTGATAGTAGCCAGATCCTATTAAGTTATATGAGGGAAGGGAGAATCACATGAACGTATTTATTACGAAATTCGAAGCATATCTGTTGACTGAAAAGAGGGTTGCATACAATACATTTGCTGCTTATAAGCGAGATGTTGCGCAGTATGTAGATTATTTAACCAAGAATACATTGAGTCTTGAACAAGCAACTATTGAACATATTAAAAAGTTTTTGGAGCATCTGCATTCACAAAGCATGACTGCTCGCAGCATGGCTCGCAAGATTTCATCGCTTAAAACATTCTACTCATACTTACACGATCATCATAAGTTTGATCATCATGCACGTGATCTGGTAATTCCTAAAATTGAAAAAAAACTACCTCAATTTCTTTCAGAAGAAGAAATTGAGCGCCTGTTGGGAGCTACAGAACATGATAAATCAGATATTGGTGTCAGAAATAAAATAATGGTTTATCTGCTCTATGTATCTGGCATGCGTATTAGTGAACTTGTAAGTATCACCAAAGGTGCAATACAGTTTGATACAGGATTTTTGGCAGTGAACGGCAAAGGTGGAAAAGCGCGTATGATACCTCTGCCAGCCAATATGCTTGAAATGCTCAAAGATTATATTGAAAATGTGCATCCACAACTCATAATGAGAGATACTCAAAAGTTAGAAACTGATTATCTATTCCCTATCTTTTACGGGCAAAAAGTTAAGCATATTACACGCCAAGCCTTTTGGGTTATTTTGAAAAAGTTTGCAGATACGATTGGTTTGAAGGATTTTATTTCTCCTCACAAGCTGCGCCATTCATTAGCAACTCATCTGTTGCGCAAAGGTGCTGATTTACGTTCATTACAATTGCTTTTAGGCCATGAACAACTATCAACCATCCAAATCTATACGCATTTAGATACTGATCATCTACGTAAAGAATATGATAAAAAACATCCAAGATCGTAGAATAAATTTGGTGGGCCGGGGAGACTCGGCTCAATTTTTAAATGGAATAATAATGAAAAAGATAATTGTGATGATGTTATTAATAAGTACATCATCAGTTTTGAGCGTAGGAAGTTATTCGTTCATGGGCTCTTTGTCAGCTAATCCGATTGCACGAGGATGGCAAAAACAGCGTGAAGCGGAGGTTGCTGCAGATGATCGTGCTGGACTTGAAGCTTTGTGCAATGATCCTCGAATAACTGTTGAACAACTGAATACTCCTCAAATAATTGCTGGTCGAAAAATAAAAGAATTACCTTTAATAATGGCAACATGGCGAGTGGAATGGAGAGATATTCTTATACGATTACTGCAAATGGGTGCAAACCCTAATATAGAACATTACGGTAGCTTCCCTTTGAAATCTGCTGCCGGTAGTGGTAATATTCCAGGGATGAGGTGTTTGCTGGAATATGGAGCGCAAACTGATTTTAGAAATAGCTCTGGTCAAACAGCCCTAATGTCAGCAGTACATGGACATCTCGAAGCAGTACGGATTTTACTTTATCATTCAACAAACCCAGCTGATCCTAGTATTGAAGATAGGACAATTGGTAATGCCCTGGTACATCATTTAATTGGTTTAGGTGCTATACCCAGTTATCGTGACGATAGTATGGAAATAGTACAAGAACTAGTTAAACATGGTGTTCGATTGAATATGAAAAGTAAGCTCGGCAGTGAATTGAGCGAAAAATATCCAGATATTGTCAAACTGGTACAATCCAAATAAGAATAAACTTAATGGGCCGGGGAAACTTGGTCCATGTTTGTAATCAACGCAACTGTCTTCTTCTTATAATCGATATCAGCCATCATTACTTTATGCTTGATTAAGTCATCAACCATCTGCATATCAGCAACATGATGCTTGTGTTCTAATGAATGAATTAATTTTCCATCTTTATCTAATACAGCTTTGACTGTTAGAACTCTAAGCGGATGATCGGTATGTGTATGCTTAAAAAGAGCTATCCATGGCCCGGCTTGAGAAATGGTCAAATGTCCCTTGCCATGTACGTCGACAGTAACTTTTACTGAATTATGTGGCTTGTAGAGCATAAGATCAATATGCCCAGCGGGTTTGATGGTCCATGGAATTACGATAGGTAAAGCGGGATATCTAAAACCAAAAGGTACTGTTTTGTGGGGCAGTATATCCACAGAGGGATCATTGGTATGAAAAAAATGACTGATTATCTGTTGATCATCAAGGCGTTGAATTGTTTCTTTAGTAAACGGCGGTTTACCTTTGACCGAACCTTTAAGTATGATTGGTTGTTGCGAAATAGGTATCTTTACATGTTTATGCTCATTGATATGGATGTGGGTTCCTTTTGGTGTTGCGAGTGTGATGCCTTCTTGATTAGTAATATCAGTTAGAAAAAGTGAGATGCCATAGTGTTGTAAATTCAATGAACCATTAAGAGTGAATGTAAAAAAACAAAGTAAGAAAAAAAATGAATACATAGCATCCTTTCTTGCCTTCATATTTTTTTCATGATCATTATACTTTTACTATACTGAGTAAATGGAAAAACGTACGAGGCGTTATGGATAAAAAATTTATAGTTGAGCAAAAATCATTGCTCAATGTTCTTTCTTCAATGCAACCTATATGTACCAAAAGAACAACGATTGATGCAACATCTTCTATTCTTTTTCATATTGGTCCACGCGAATTAATTTTGAAAAGTACTGATTTAGAAATCAGTTTGCAATCAAGTTGCGCAATTAAAGAAAGTGATTTGGACGAGAGCCAATCATTTTTGGTTTCCGGCCGTCGTATATTTGATCTTGTAAAAGAACTGGAAGGCGATATTCAATTTACGTTTGATAATCAAAGCCTTTCTCTTCAAGCTAACTCGGTGCATCTGACGCTCAATATAAAAGATGCGCAAGAGTTTCCGCCATTTCCAGAACGTATTGAAAATCTTATGCATTTGGATGCTAAATTTATGCTTGATATGTTGGATAAGGTTGCTTTTCTTATTCCACAAAATAACGCTAACCCTGCATTAAATGGATTGTTCTTAGAAGTTTCTGATAAAGATTTTAAAATGACTACCACTGATGGCCATTGCTTAGCGCAAGTAATGTCTCAGAAGTACACACTTGCAGAAGCAAAGAAATGGTTGTTGCCACGTCGAGCAATTTTTGAAATTAAAAAGATTTTAGAAGCATTCCAAGAATCAACATTATTCTTAGGAATTTGCAATAACCAGCTCGTATTTTCAGGAAC
>CAZJQM010000103.1:0-3342 GCA_964548355.1 uncultured Pseudomonadota bacterium | reverse complement strand
GTACATTATCTACTGCTCAAGAGGTTGCAACAACTGTATACACACAAGATACTGCCCGCGTGGGAAACTTTACGGTACCAAAAAATTATTTTTTACAAGAATATCTGCAGCAAATTCCACAAGATGTTCCGATGCCGCCTGAAAATCCATCCCAAAATGATTTAAAAGATTTAGTGCGTTCAATTTTCATTGCCTATTATTTAACAGATGCAGGAAGTTCCTATGCACAAGTGTACACATCAGGAACGCGCACTAGAATCAGCGGGTTAGATACCGACACATCTGCGCTAGCAGATGCTGCAGAAGCTGCTGCTGATAAATATCAAAAAAAATATATGGCCAATGCAGATTATTCAATTGAACTAACCATGCAAAATAATGTGCTCATTGTTAAAGAGCTTCACAAACAGGTGCCGGCTCTTGATTCACCTTATTCTAATGCACCGACAGCAGTTGGGTATTATATGGCAGCTTTATCACTTTATAGACCTGGGACATCATTAGTAACGTTAAATGGCCAAACATTCGTACCAGGCCAAGACAGCGATGATGCATGGGATATGTGCAAAGCAATAGCTATGTTGTTTTTGAGTGATGCTGTTCACTATATACAAGCAATAAAAACGGCAGACAGAAATATGTCGCTCGCAACATTTAATGCAACGCAGAACAATTTGAATGAAGTATATAATCGTGCTGAAGTTGCCCATGACTATTTAGCTGGTATGTATTATGCGGACAATTTCCAAGATGTAAGTAAATTTGCAGCTGATGCACAATATATGAACCTTTTTATCGCAGATCAAATATCAGATGCTATCAATGTGATGCAAAACTTTGTGAATGATAAAGATTCTATCGATGATCTTAAAACTATAATGGATACATTGGATAAAAATTCTTCTTTAAGCAGGCAATATTATAAGACCTATTATGCTGCAACTGGTGTAACTGATGAATATACTATTGCTCAAGTCGTGGATCTTATTATCAATCTTGCCCGGTTCTATGAAAAAGCGGGTGATATTTGTCTTACAAATAAAAAGTATTTTAAAGCTACGCCCTTTTTGAGCACCGCCCAGTACTATTATAAAGACCTGATAAGTAACAACGTAAGCAAAGATGTGAAAAGTCAACTAGATGGTGTGACCATTAAGCTTAACAAGGCTTATTTTTATGGTGCAGCTGATAGTGCTGTACAATATTTTTGGCAAATCAAAAAACCTTTAGTTAATGGTCTTACTTATCAACAGCTTCTTAAAAAAAGAGATGATGCTGACAATATTGATTCTGGCATTGTGATGACTAGTGAAGAATTTGATGCATATACGAATATAGAAGGTTTAATACTCGATGCCATTATGTATTATATGTTGGTTAGTGATAATTGGAGCAAGCTCATTGATCCCATTAAATCCAAGGCTATGAACACTCTTGCTCAGACACAGGTAAATAATTTTCTTCTGCAGCACAATTTGCGCCAAGATCAGCTGACGGGTAGCATGATATTGCAGGAACTTGCAACCAAAGGTTATGAACAGTTTGCCGGTTCTGCTGATAAAGATCTGCGATATTTGACCCTCAGTTCATGGGCAGGGCAGCTTTATTTTGCTCTTGCTTCAACATATAACTCTGTGTATCTTGCCCAAGTACCCGTTGAAGACCAATGGACTCAGCTTAAAGATAGAATCGATGCACGCTTACAGGCTGTTTCTTATAGCTCTTAAAATGGAAAAACCCTTGTGTAAAAGGCATTTTTTGGCACATTTCATTGCCGAATTTCTCCCAATTCAATATTCCTTTTGAAAATTAATAGCCGGAACCCTTGCGCCTAATAATTTCACTTTGTTATAGTGATATTAGTGTAGAATCATGGAGTAGGGGTCATGAAACATACTAATTATTATCTATTATTCCTAGCATTAGGCATATCTATGCCTCAGTGTTATTCCATGGATTTGCATGTCCAGCTTCAACATATTCAAGAAAGCACTAACATTGTCCGCACTATTGATGCTTTAATATTAAAAGAACTTTTATCTGATTTACTAGAACGAGATGAGTTATTAACTGTTCAAAGCGTTGATGAAAGTGTTGAAACTACAGCATTATTATTCAAACCTGAACAAAGCCAATTAGTTGCTTATAATGATGTACCGGTAATAAGTAATTCGTTTGAACCACCTTTTAGTCCTACCATACCAATGCCTGGAGATTGGCCTTCGTTCCCCGAACCGATAGGTCATGTTACATTTCCACCAGCTCACATGGAATTTATTGACCCTCAGCCTATTTATCATAATCATAACCCTACCTTTGATGAAGTTATCATGGTGCAAGACATGGCAACAGATACTGTTGTTGATCAAGCCCAGCTTGTTGAGGGCGGGCATATGATTGAAGCCAAGGAAATATACCAAGATGATAATTATGAATGCCAGGGAGCACGTATGGTTCCTCACGGATTGGATATAGAAGAAGAAATCGAATGGTATATTAATGATGGATGTCCAGATTCATTAGAATGCGCTGATATCTTGATTAAACAATTACAGCATCGTGGTGATCGCCGCTACTATCGCCGTATGCTCATCAATAAAAAAAGAATTCTTTCAGGTAAACCGCCTATAACTATTCCAGCGGCTGGAGAAATCACATCTTCTGGTTTATATCGTTAAAGTTTTGTACTCAACGTACGATAATATTCTGCTTTTTGAGCAGGAGAAGATGCTTGGGTGATAGGTGCACCGATAATAATGCCTTGAGGCTTGAGTTTGATAAGTGCTTCAATGCCGCCCTTCATACTTGTTTGGCATCCAATGAATAAAGGCAGCTTGGTATTGCCACGAACCATTTCCCAATTTTCGATATATTCAAGTTTGGTAGCTTCATCATACGGCTGGCGAAACACGATTGCATCAGCGCCTAATGATTGTGCTTCGAGTGCAGATTGTCCTATTGAGCTTGCATCAGTTAAATCGATCATTACTTTTTTATTCTGGTTATGAGCATTGGTGCATGCAGTTCTAATAGTTTCTTTAGGTGCGCCAGCCATAACGGTCAGCCATGATGCGCCCGAATCTGAAAAAATGTTAACTGACTGTGTTGCGTAATCTACGATTTTGGAATCGGCGTGGATATGTTTTTCAGAAAATGCTTGGCTAAAAGCTTTAACCGCTTCGACACCATATTTGAGTAAAAGAGGTGTGCCTACTTCTAAAATATCTGCGTATTGAGATACTTCATGTGCTGTAGTTAATGCTGTTTCTAAATCATTCTGATAAAAAACAATCTGAAGTTTCATATGATTATGCCCCAAAAAATATCGCAGCTAAACGATAT
>CAZJQM010000102.1:1717-3378 GCA_964548355.1 uncultured Pseudomonadota bacterium | reverse complement strand
TTTGATATTTGAAGGAATAGTTCTGGCTATTTGTGCTTTGTTTATTATTAAAGCAGAAACTGTCGTGCAACTGGTGACTCCTGGGTATAGCGGATATGGTGCAGAACTTGCTGCGCGGTTATTGCGTATTCTTATGCTCTTTATTTTCTTTGTTTCGAGCAATGCATTAATGGCAGGTCCTTTGCAATCGGTGCATCGATTTTTGATACCTGCACTTTCTTCTTCGATTTTAAATGTTTTTTTTATTTCTGGTTTATTGCTGGGTATTTATGTAGGCATATCAGTCGAACTATTTTGCTTAACATTACTTGCAGGTGGTTGTTTTGTTTTTATCTTGCATCTGATCGCCTATACACGTTCAGGATTTCATTTAGCGCCTATAGATACTTCAACGGTACACGCTTTTGGGCCGGTACTTAAAAAATTTATTCCTACCATGATTAGTGCAAGTGTCATGCAGATAAGTTTATTAGTAGATACACGCTATGCTTCTTTTTTGCCAGCTGGATCAGTGACGCTTTTTACTACTGCTAATGGTTTCTTGCGCTTAGCCTTGGGAATAATAGTAGCTTTTTCTACTGTGTTGTTACCACACTTTTCACGAGTGGTTACGTATGCGCCAAAACGATTAAGCTTCTACCTACTTGAAACTGCAAAACTTATTTTTTGGCTTACATTACCAGTTACTATTGTATTAAGCTTTTTCGCGAACAAGATTTTTTATACGTTTTTTTCTCATAGTTTTACCAATACACAGGTTATAGAATCGCAATTTATTTTGATCGCATTTTTAATTGGGTTATTCTTTTTCTCGATGAATAAAGTTTTAATGAGTATTTATTATTCATTACATCAGATGTGGGCACCAGCAATCATTACTATCATTGTTACCGGCATAAACATTTTTTTAAATGCCTGGTGGGTTGCAAGATTTCAAGCAACCGGTCTGGCATTAGCAACTGTGGCGTCTGCAGTGGTACAAACCATGATGTTTGTGGTGTTGTTGTATTATAAATATGACTTTAAGATTTATCTGCTTAATTTTTTAGAGTTTTTAGTGCGATATATTTTTCAAGTAATAGTGACAATACCTATATTTTGGTGCTTATATAAATTCATACTATGTATCATTAACAATATTTTCCCCTCAGGGCTCATTTATGTGTTAACCATGACCATAGCCTTTTGGATTTGGGTTGTGCCATTATGTTGTTTGTTAATGATGGTACTTTTTTATTGTCGAACCTTTTTTAAAGTACGTCTGTATTTTTTAAAATAGTTCATTAAATAGCGAAACGGTTCTTATGCTACGTCAATTTTCTGCAGGGATTATCGTATACCACATGACCGATCATAAGCGAGAATATCTATTACTTCAATATGGTTCCGGTCATTGGGATTTTCCTAAAGGAAAAATTGAAAAAGGTGAATCAAAACATGCTGCCGCTTTACGCGAACTTAAAGAAGAAACTGGTCTTGAATCAGCCATCGAACCTGGGCTTGAACATTCGTTGCATTATTATTTTAAGCAAAAAAATGAGCTTATCTATAAGACGGTTTATTTCTATACCGGTGCTGTAAACACTAAAGCAGTCACACTGTCCCATGAGCATACGGGTTACTTGTGGCTAACGTATCCTGAAGCATTAAATCAGCTGACA
>CAZJQM010000102.1:0-1707 GCA_964548355.1 uncultured Pseudomonadota bacterium | reverse complement strand
GCTGACATACAAGAATGCACGAGAAACATTAATGGCAGTAGAAGCTTTTTTGACTAAGAATTAATTAAGATAGTTACGGTTGAGTTTCTTGTGTTGATGGCTCTGCAGTCGGTAAAAATGCATTTGCAAGAAATGATGTTGTTCTTACAAGAAGTGATGAGTGTTGCTCGGCTATATTAGCATCATCTTCCGTCGTAAATTTATCTTCTTCATCAGAAGCAACATCAATAAAAACGTTTTTATCAGTTCCATTAAATTTTAAACGTTCAGTTAATAGATCTTGAATCGCTTTTTTTTGTTTCTTAATTCTGTGTTGGAGTTTTGGAGTGTTATTGAGAAAGAATTCAACACGCTTATTTGCCGATCTAAGGTTTGCTTGACATTCTTTGAGGGTTTCTTCACAACCGCTATGAGTTTCACGAATTTTGAGTAAATCTTCTTGCAATTGGCTAGCTCTCTGCTTGTTTGCATCGCGTTCTGCTATTGCATTTGTTAAGTCGATTCCTAATAAACTAAAATTATTTTGCAGTTTTGTTGTTTTTAGTCGCTCTTGAATTGTATTTTCTACTTCGATGTTATTTGCGTTACGTAATTCATTATTTTCTATGCGATACTGATAATTATTTACTGAACACAAAATAAGTGATATTGCCAGAACAGTTATAATGATCTTCGAACGTAATGATGTTGTAGGTTGAGATGAAGCGGGTTGATGGTGGTGATTTTGATTTGCAAAAATAGTGCTAGCGCATGCTAGAATTATCAAAAATAATTTTTTCATTTTTTAAAGCTTCATTGTTCGCTTGGAGTTTCATTTAACATGGCTTCCAGATGATCAGGTAAGCTATGTTTTGGGGTACTTTCTAATTCTTTTATTCTTTTATCTTGTTCTTTATTTGATTCTTGAAGTTTGTTATATGCAGCCCAAATGTTCCAACGGTGTTCATCAATTATATAAATACCAATTAAAAGCCCAACAATTACAAATGCTTCAATGCTCATGATGCATTTGTATTTAAAAACAGAAGATTGTTGATTGTGAGCTCCTTGAACTGGAGCAGTATCGGCAGGAAATACTGTGCTGTGAAATAATACAGTAAAAATAAGAAAAAGTTTTTTCATGTTAGTCATCATCGGAAGAACCGTGCGATTGCTGACCTGCTTCTACGTTATCTATAAAAGCATTGGCAACGGCTCGCAGTCTTGCGGTCTCTTTCTTTTCTTGCTCTAATTGTGCCTCAAGAATTTTTATTCTTTCGTCTAACTTATTGCAATGTCCTATATAGCCTATAACGTCTTCAGATAGATGTTCAAGTTGGCGGTTTTGAGAATGAGTTATTGTGTCTAAATGATTTATTTTTTCTGTTTGATTATCTTGTTGCTGTCCGTGCTGTTGGTTTTGTTGACCTATATATAAATTTAAAGCAGCCATATCGCCTTTTAATCTTTGTATTGCGGTAGCTTGAGATCTCGTGATGCTCTGTGGTCCAAAGTATTTTAAATTTAAGTGAATAATTTTGGCTATGCAAAGAACCAGTGCCACTGACTCTACAGCAATAATAGCTTTGAGATGAAAAGTAGATTGAGGCTTTGATTTGATTTCAGTTTTTTGAGGTGCTGAAATAGTGAAATTACAAAATGATAAGAAAAAAAGAAAAAATTTTTTCATAAAATTCAGATATTTTGGTTGCGGGGGTTGGATTAGAA
>CAZJQM010000101.1:0-3452 GCA_964548355.1 uncultured Pseudomonadota bacterium | reverse complement strand
GCTTGCTCAAACATAAGTTTAACGTCATCTATCGTACCATTCATGCTTTTAGCAACTCTGCCAATCTGATCATCAATCGTTTTTTCATCCATAGGCACATGGTGTACTAACGCATCTTCAAATTCCAGCAATTCCACAATTACATCTTCTTTAGTACGTTTTCTGCCATCAAAGCCAATACGATTAATATCTGAAAATGTAACAACGTGAGTAGCTTCTTTACCAAATACAACAGCTTCTATACGGTCAATAGGAAGGAATTTACTTTCTTTGCGCGGCTTGGAAGGTTTGGGAGATTGTGCGCCTGCTGGTTGCGCAGGAACTTCTTTAAGATCTTTTTGAACAATTCTTTTGAGTTCTTGTTGATTCTGAATAGCAGCATACGTAGATGCATAACAGATTAGAAGACCATAGAGTATTGATTGTATGCTACGTTTCATGCGAACTCTCACTTGTATCAAAAATAGGGAATTTACTATTCAAGCAAATTCCCTATTTTTATATTTATCGAACAATTAAGCTTTTGCGATAGCTTTAACTTTAACTTCTTCTTGTTTTTGTTCTGCTACAGCAACTTTAGAAGATGGACCTTCTTCTTTTTTAGTTTCGAAATATGCGCGGTTTTCAACAACATTAAATTGCTTTTTCAATTTTGCAATTTCAGTATTGAACACGTGGCCCATACGTTCTTGTTCTAAACGATTGCGTGCATCATCTTTTGCTTGTTCAAATGGATAGTGCTTAGCTTCATCTTTAGATTTAGCTTGAACAACCCAGTATGTTTTATCAACTTTGAATAGTTGAGCTGATGGGAAGCTCTTCATCGCAAGAATTTTAGCTTTCAATGCTTTGTCCACTTGCGCGTTTTCTTCATTGACACGGCCCCATTGACGAGCTGTAAGTTTTGCATCAGATGCAAGCTTAGTTACATCAGCACCTTTTTGTTGTGCTTTGGTCAAGAATGCTTTAGCAGCATCTTCTTTATCAAATGAAACACCAACAGCATTCACGCCAGATGGAGACATGAGGTAAACGCTATCTTTATTTTTCTTGTAAAAGTCTTGAATATCATTATCAGTAACTTTTACTGGATGCTTTTCTTGGAAGTATTTAATTGCAAGACCACGTTCTACGTTTTCTAATAATGCTTTTTTATCTGCTTGATATTCTGGGCGTTGATCAACACCTTCAGATACAACCCATCTTTCAAGAGTTTTTTGACTTGCTAATGTATCATAAATATTTGTTTTAAGATCAGGCATAAATGCAGCAAATGATTTAAGCTGCGGTTGTTGCTCAAGAAGTTGTTCATAATAAACTTCAAATTCAGGTACTGTTAAAGCAGGCTTGCCATCGATGGTCATTAACACTTCGCCAGTTGCAGAACCAGAAGATGATGATCCGGTTTTACCTTTGAACCAATCACATGCAGGAAGCATAAGTAATGAGCCTACAGCACATATAGCAGCGCTTTTTGAAACAAACTTTTTCATAGGTAATGCCCTTTGTAAAAAGAATTTATACATCGCACGTAACGTATCTTAATTTCTGTATTTAAGCATCGTTGTACGAATAAAATGTTGCCTATCGATCGTATCATGAAACTGAAAAAATGCAAAAAAGATGTACTAAATCAAACAACTCGGGATACCACTAATGCTTGCAATGAAATTGGCTTAAGAGGCATTAATGCTTTACCTGCTTCAACTAATGTTGTTCCAGTCGTTATCAGATCGTCGACTAGAAGTATGTTTTTGCCATTCAGCTCTTTATACGTAGCGCATAATTTAAAAGATTGTTTCAGATTTTCTTTACGCTCATCTTTTGACAATCCAAATTGGAATGATGTTGAATGCTGCCGCTTGAGCAGATGAACAACAGGCTTACCACTTAATCGTGAAATTTCATCGGCCATTATTTCAGCCTGGTTATAACCTCTGCGTGCATAACGCATCCAATGAAGTGGAATAGGAACAATACAATCAAATGAGCTACTCTGTAATTTTCCGGCTTGCCAAATCAATTGGCCTAACTGTTTGCTGACAACACGGTTATTGTAATGCTTTGCAAGAATTAAACTGCGCAACGGCTCGGTATAAGAACCTAATGCATGTACGTGCATAGTATGTTGAGAGTTAATAAAAAGCGCATGAGAAACAACGGGTTGAATTAAATCAGAGCATTGATTGCAGAGCGCCTGCCGTGTAGATAAAAGTGCTGAACAATATAAGCATGCAGGTGGAGAAATAAGATGCAAGAAAGATTGATATGCTGCTGTGCAAAATTGTTTCATGCGAGGTACAACAAAATACATCGTAAAATTACGTTACTTACAAGACCTGCGGCGACATCATCTAATATTACGCCCCATCCATTTTTTAATGCTTCAATTTTTTTGATACCAAAACATTTTGAGATATCAAAAAACCTAAATAGCAAAAAACCCAAAATAATCGACTGCCCATGAAAAGGAATACCTACAAAGGTAACTAAACTTCCTAATGCTTCATCTATCACTACTTGAGATGGATCTTCAGATTTAAAATTACTTAATGCATAAGCACTCAACATAAGTGACAGACCTAAGAAAACAGTTAATAACAAGCATTGTTCAAATAACGTAAATGATAAAGGGGATAATGTATATGCAAGCAATAGCGTGAATGTTGAAGCTACCGTACCAGAGCATGGTGCGTAGCCAAGAGGGCCGAGTGTTGCACATGAAAGCAGAATTTTTTTAATCATGATCACGGTATACACTTATACACATTAACAGGACACCAAAAACAATACATACATCAGCTACATTAAACACAGGCCATACAAAAGGCCCCCATCCTAAAACAATAAAATCAATAACACCCTGATATACAAGACGGTCGATTAAGTTTGAAAGACCGCCTGCAAGTACAATAACTTCACCAATGATTATTTTATTATCATGCCAGCGGTGATATGCATATGAAGCTAAAAATAATGTTACACCGAATATAACAAGCGTAAGTAAATAGAACGCTGTATCACTTTCGCTGTGGAACATACTCCATGACACACCACGATTAATAACAAAATCAAAGCTCAGAATATCATTAACGCGTATTTCTTTGGCCAAATGTGTAAGTGCCCAATATTTGGTAACACGATCAAGGCCTAAAATATAGAGAAAAAGCAATCCGTAATAAGTAATTTGACGGACAAGATTCATCGTATTGTCGCTCCTAATTTTTTAACAGCTTGCGCTACCATATGTGAAATAGCATCGATTTCGTCTTTTATCAACGTATGGGTAGGATCTTGAATGTAATATCTGAAAGTAAGTGAACGTTGCCCTGCCCATTCTTGTTTTTCAAAGAAGTCGATTAATCGAACGCTCGTAATACGTTTATCAACACCCTGTATTGCTCCAGTTACTTTATCAACCGTCGCTTGAACAGGAATAAGGATACTTATAT
>CAZJQM010000100.1:0-3486 GCA_964548355.1 uncultured Pseudomonadota bacterium | reverse complement strand
TATATAAAATATGGTTTTGTGAAACTGAAAGGTCTATGATATTCGTTAGTGTGGGTTAAAATGTTGTTGTTAAGCCATTTGTTGTACATTGCTAGTAGCTTTCAAAGGACATTATGAGTCGAGCATTTACCAATCAACAATGCCTTATACTTGAAGGAAATGTGGGTGCTGGCAAATCAACCTTTCTTAAGATGATAGATTCATATCTTGATATTCAGCCGATTTATGAGCCACATGAAAAGTGGCAGCTGGTCAATGGCGAAAACTTACTTGAAAAATTTTATAATGATACCAAGCGGTGGGCATATACGTTCCAGACCTATGCCTTTGTTACTCGGGTTCTTGAGCAAGAAAAATACGCACGTCAAAATCCGCATGCAGTTCATGTTCTAGAGCGATCAGTTTATTCTGATCGCTATTGTTTTGCGCGAAATTGTTACGAAACTGGTTTGATGTCTTCCTTAGAATGGACATTATACCAAGAATGGTTTGCATGGTTAGTTGATAACTACACTGTAAAGCCTATGGGCTTTATTTATTTACGAACAGATCCACAAACGTGTTTTGAGCGCATGAATCAACGAAATAGATCTGAAGAAGCATCAGTGCCTTTAGCATATTTGCAAAAACTGCATGATAAACATGAGCAATGGCTTATAGAAAAAAGAGATGTAGCTCCTTATTTAAAGGATATTCCGGTGCTTGTCTTGGAATGTGATGCAGATTTTGAGCATAATAAAGAAGAACAGAAAAAACATATTGGACGAATTATTGATTTCTTTAATTCAGTCCGTATGAAAGTACATAAACAGAATAAGACATTAGAAATGGTTGTTTAACATCACAATTAAACATTCAAGGAGCAATCCATGGAAGGTATTTTTGCCGTACAAGCTGCAGCGATGTTTGGTGCTGCCCTCGTGATGGGAATTGGTACTATCGGGCCTGCTATTGGTCAGGGAATGATAGGTACCAAAGGCATAGAAGGAATGGGAAAATATCCTGAAAGTTCAAGCAAAATAAGAATGGCTATGATGATAGCCATGGCTATGACTGAAACATCAGGCCTCTTAGCGTTTTTAATTGCGCTTTTGCTTATTTTCCTTAATCGTTAAGGCGTTGATCGTCTTACATGAAATAGAGATGCTGCTATGTTTTTAAATGCTACGTTAGTAGTCCAGGCAGTACATTTTATTTTCGCATATGTATTGCTACGTTTTTTCTTGTATAAGCCTGTTGTTAACATGATTCAAGCAAGAGATAAAGCACATGGCTCTCTTGTGGATAATGTTAATACAAAGAAGGCGCTTATTACGAGTCTCAGACAAAGACTTGAAGAACATATGCATGTAGAACAAACCAAACTATTGCATAGAAAGCCAGAAGTGAAAGAAGCTGTATTTCATATTCAAGTACCATCATTAACTTCTGTTCCTACATTAAGTCCGCAAGACAAAAAAGAGCTTATTGAAGAACTGGTACAATCTCTTGTTGTAAGGATTGATCATGTTCCATGAAGAATTATTAGTTACCCAAGTCTTTAGGGTACTTAACGTAGCAGTATTTCTTGGTGCTGTTATCTATCAGATTCGCAAGCATATGGGCAGCTTGCGTGCTGCTGTTGCTCAGGAGCACCAACAAGAAGCAGAATTAAAAACTGAAGGTAAAATTCTCGATACAGTTGTTAATACCATGCATAACGAAGCGGAACTGCAGCAGCAATGGTTATCGCGTATGGAAAGCAATATTGTGCAATGGGAAAAAGCTGTTCAATTGAAATATGAGCAAGAGCAGAAAGAATACGAACAGCGACTCGATGTGTTAAAAGAAAAAACAAAAATTCAATATCAATCACTCAAACTTCTACAAGCAGAGCATTCTGTAATGCCTGCTGTTATCACCAAAGTACAAGATCAACTTGTTGAAAAAATGAAAAATGAACAGGGAAAGCGCTATGTGCAACAATTAATAGCATTTTTTAAAAAGGCGCCACATGAATCTTGAAAATGCTGTCCTTGCACGCAAATATGCTCAGGTATTTCTTGATAAAGCTGGTAGTAGCTTTACAATCGATGATTACAAGCAGCTATCTTCGGTAAAAAACTTTTTAACTAATAATCGGCGTATTTTGTTCTTGCTCAATATCTCAACACTTGAAAAAGCTGTACCACAAGTAGCTGCATATATTTCGCAACAATTTAATGCTAAGCAAACGATGCAAAAACTTATCGCATTACTTGTAAAGCAACGCCGAGCATTGTTATTGCCTGATATTTTGCATCATATTGCAGATCTTTATGAAGAGTTTAATAATATTCTTTATTTCACTATAAAGAGTTCACATCCACTTAATGACAATGAGCTAGATACGGTAGTGCAATTTTTAACAAATAAAAGTAATAAGCGTATTGTATATGAATATCAGCAAGATTCCCGTCTTATAGCGGGAATTTCATTAACGAGTAGTACACGAGGATGGGAATATACGGTAGAAGGTGCGCTTGAAAAGCTCAAACAAGTTTTAACAATGAGGATCTAGATGGAATTGAAAAGTACTGATCTCATTTCGATTTTTGAAAAAGCATTATCAGGTCTCCCGCAAGAAAAGCTTGATGAAATAGGTATAGTTGTCCAGGTGGGCGATAATATCTGTAAAATACACGGGCTGACAAACGCGATCTATGGTGAGTTGATCACATTCAAGGGTGGTAATCGCGGGATTATCATGAGTCTTGATGAAGATTATGTGTCAGTATTTTTGCTCTTCAATACGATCCCTGTTTCTGAATTTGAAGTTGCACAACGTACCGGTTCTGTTTTTACGATTCCAATAGGTGACAAGCTTTTAGGGCGTATTATTAATGCTGTAGGTAAACCAATTGACGGTTTTGGTGAAATCAAAACAACCGAAATGCGTGCAGTTGAACAACCGATTGCCGGTATTATCGAACGTAGTCCCATTAATGAATCATTAGAAACTGGCATTATGGCTATTGATGCATTAGTGCCTATAGGCAGAGGCCAGCGTGAATTAATTATTGGTAATCGTAGCACTGGTAAAACCACGATTGTGCTTTCTACCATTCTTAATCAAAAAGACAAAGGTGTTATTTGCATCTATGTTTCAATTGGTCAACGCCAAGCGCATGTAGCGCGTATTGTTCGTTTATTACAAGAACATGGCGCTATGGATTATTCTATTGTTGTTAGTGCTGATGCTAGTGAAGCTGTGCTTAACCAATATTTAGCTCCGTATGTAGGATGTACTATTGGAGAATATTTCCGCGAACAGAAAAAAGATGTATTAATTATTGTCGAGTCGTCTAATGGGATGGCGATTCGCAAATCGGGCAGTCCTTATGGACTGACACAACAGACTCCGAAGGAGCAAACTGTTAAGTTAAAAACAAGTTAGAAGTATTAATCATTGTCGAGTCGTCTAATGGTAGGACAACAGATTCTGGATCTGTTTATTGGGGTTCGAAT
>CAZJQM010000099.1:654-3499 GCA_964548355.1 uncultured Pseudomonadota bacterium | reverse complement strand
AAGCATCAGTATATCCATCAGTAAATTCTTGATGATAAAAACCATTTTTTAATCGCTCTAATTCTCGTGTCATTTTAAGATTATTAAGCGAGATAATAAACTCCACTTGCCATTTAAGCAATTGATCAGGAGGCAATTGTTTTATACTTTCTTGCACATTTTCTTTACCGTCTCTGCATTCTACAATAATTCCTGAACCAAGAATTCGTTGAGCTAAAAATTGCTCATATTGTTCTGGATATTTCTCAACCATCGTGCTTACATATTTTGGAAAAGCATGCTCATCGATCATAGAGGGGTGCTCCATGGGATTTTTCAAAATAAGCTTTGAAGCTGCTAATAGCCGCTTAGTATCTTGTGTGTCATATTTCTTGCGAGCTTGAGCAACATATTTAATATCATCTATCGACATTCTACCGGGAATAAATGGGATTCCTTGATTTGCTTTTAAATTCTTCGTATCGCCAGCTTTAGAATCTTTTGTCTCCATGCCATATGACAAAGAACAAATAGACAAACTCATAACTAATATTATTTTTTTCATATTTGACGCCTCCTTAATAATTCTTGAATCTATTATCAGCCCCAACAAACTACCATAAAAATTTCATTTTAGTGATATGCTTGTCAGAAAAAACAAGGGCGGTAGAATACTTATTTAAAAAAAGTGTGATTTAACTATGGCTGAACAACAAAAATTTCGTTCTTTCTTTGAGAAGGAACTCAATCGTGCTCAACAACAAGCAGTTAAGCACCATACTGGCCCGCTGCTTGTAGTAGCGGGCGCTGGTTCGGGTAAGACACGTGTTATTACTAGCCGCATTTCCCATCTCATTTTAGAAGAAAATGTTTCTCCGACTTCTATTATCGCACTTACATTTACTAATAAAGCCGCTCAAGAAATGAAAACACGTATTCGTTCATTTCTTGATGAGCATGTTATTTTACCGTTTGTTGGCACGTTCCACTCATATTGCCTTCAGCTATTAAAAACTCATCCACAGTTAGTTTCACGGCCACATTTTACGATTCTTGATGAAGATGATCAGCACAAAATTATTAGCAAAATTATTACCCGCTTTGCCTTAGGCAAAAAAGTAAGCGCAAAACAACTTTCCTATCATATTTCAGTGTTGAAAAATACAACACTGCCTGAACAAGACAATGAACTGCCACATCACTCTATCGATCCGATGGTACAACAAGTATATAAAGCATATGAGCACGAAAAAGAAGTAAGTAACTGCTTTGATTTTGATGACCTACTCATCGAAGCTCTTAAATTATTCCGCACGCACAAAGAATTTAAAGAATCATTCCAAGAACGCATTCGGCATGTACTCGTCGACGAATACCAAGACACTAATGTCACACAACATGAACTTTTAAAGCAGATGGCATTATCTACAAAAAAGAAATTTGTGATCGATTCATTGTGCGTCGTTGGTGATGAGGACCAATCGATATATTCATGGCGTGGAGCAACTGTTGCTAATATCATGAATTTTAAAAAAGATTTTGCCAATGCAACCACTATCACTATCGATCAGAACTACCGATCTGTACAACCAGTTCTTGACATAGCCAACGAAGTTATCAAACACAATTTAAATAGAAATCCCAAAACATTATGGTCTGAAAAAAAAGGATTGGATCGCATTCGAGTATTTACTTGCTTAAGCGGCTATCAAGAAGCAGAATTAATAACAACTATTGCAAAGCTCATTGAACAAAAATCAGACCTGAGTTCCGTTGCTATTTTATACCGCGCCCATTATCAATCACGCGCGCTTGAAGAAGCATTGCTTAAAAGTTCAATCCCATATCGCATTATTGGCGGCATTTTGTTCTATGAACGTGCTGAAATAAAAGATATCTTGGCTTACTTACGCCTCATCGTTAATCCATTTGACCGCGTTTCATTTTTTAGAGTCATTAACACACCTGCTCGCGGTTTAGGTGAAAAGTTTGAAGAGCTTGTTTACACACTGTGGAATCAAGAATCATTCATGGATTACAAACAAATATGCCGATCATTAATTGAAAAAGGGTTGATTGCAAAATCGCGCAAAGAATCTGTAGAAGATTTTTTAGAAGTTGTTAAATCCTTCAAACACACTGATGCACCAAGCAAGGCTGCAGAAGATATTGTCACCAACACCGGTTATTTTTCGTATTTAAAAAATAGTCATGATGAAGAAGACTCCCGCACCAAAACAGAAAATATCAAAGAGCTTTTACAGGCTATTAAACATTTTGAAGAGCAAGGTTTAAAAACCATCAGCGCATTTTTAGATCAAGTGGCTCTTATGCAAGAAAAAGTAACTAAAAAAAATGAAGGTAATGCCGTACAGCTCATGACGTTGCACGCGGCTAAAGGATTAGAATTCGATACAGTATTTGTCACAGGCCTTGAAGAGGGCGTGCTTCCAAGTTCGCGCTCATTGCAAGATCAAGAATTAGTAGAAGAAGAACGCCGTTTATTGTACGTCGGTATCACTCGTGCACGCGAAAGACTTATATTGACTCATGCTCGCTATCGCCATGTTTTTGGGCAAATGGAACACCAGACAGCATCACGCTTTTGGGGCGAAATAAACAAAGCAAAAGTTCATCAGGAAGATTGTTCCCATTGGCAACACTCACACATGAGAGAACACGCTGCTCAGTGGTTAGGAATGAGACATCAAATAAGTAAACCTATCATGACGTTCAGTGCACCTAAAAAAATAATAACACCTATTTCAACAGTTGCTCATTCAAATTCAACAGGCTGGAAAAAAAACCAGCCCGTTAAACATCAAACATTTGGCATTGGCATTATTAAGAATGTAGAACGCAAAGG
>CAZJQM010000099.1:0-644 GCA_964548355.1 uncultured Pseudomonadota bacterium | reverse complement strand
TGCTCAGTGGTTAGGAATGAGACATCAAATAAGTAAACCTATCATGACGTTCAGCGCACCTAAAAAAGTTATTACTCCCACGCCAGTAATTACTTCTAAAGCAACAGGCTGGCGTAAGAACCAACCTGTTAAGCATCAAACATTTGGTATCGGCATTATCAAGAATGTAGAACGCAAAGGTGAAGACACCGTGTACATCACTGCTGAATTTAAATTAGGTGTTAAAAAAGTAGATGCAAAATTCTTGCAAGCCGTTTAGTATCTCATCTCTGACTGAATCATGGACCTAGCAAGCGCTGATGCAAACGAAGCAACTAAACGTTTCTTTATAGAAGTCGATTCTGGAAGCTTAAATTCAATATTATCTGCAAAAATCTTTTCAGCACCATAAGCGCGTTTCATATATTCGACAAGTAAATCTATAGCATCAGAGCGTGAACCAATTTTATCAATCAACTTTAATTTCAACGCCTGATTGCCTGTATGGACCATGCCTTCAGCCCATTCACTCTGAGTTTCAATAGATATGCGACGTTGGGTAGCAACCAAAGAACAAAAATGATTATAAATGTCTTTTAATTCTTCTTTCAGTTTTACTTTTTCATTCTCTTTTAATGGGCGTGTAATTGCACCTGTCGGACGTT
>CAZJQM010000098.1:2177-3507 GCA_964548355.1 uncultured Pseudomonadota bacterium | reverse complement strand
AGCGACGATGCTTGAAGTAGAGCAAGCGCTCATTCAGGCAGATGTTCCCTATGACATCGTTCAGTCATTTATCACTGATATTAAAACTGAAATAGTAGGCAAAAAAATTCATACGTCCTTAAAGCCTGGCGAGCAGTTTTTAAAGATTGTACACAATAAAATGGTTTCCTTTTTAGGTGGCCAAGCTGCTTCTACAGCATTTTCATTCCAAATTCCATCAGTGACCATGGTTATGGGTTTGCAGGGTTCAGGCAAAACGACGACCGTTGCCAAATTGGCCCATTATATTACCGAGCAGGCTAACGAACGTGGCAAAAAAAGGTCAATATTGCTTGCATCAGTCGACTATTACAGACCGGCAGCTATTGATCAACTAGCAACATTAGCAACTCAGGTGGGAGTTTCATTTTACAGATCTTCTGAAACTGATCCTGTTCTTGCCGCTCAAGATATTTATAGATATTTCCAAGATAAACAGTTTGAACTGTTGTTATTAGATACAGCAGGGCGTTTACATGTCGATTCAGCGATGATTGAACAACTGCGTACTATCGACAGTCTGTTGAGTCCTAAATATAAGATATTGGTTTTAGATGCTATGACTGGTCAAGAATCGTTACGAGTAGCTCAAGCATTTGAACAAGGCGTAGGATTTGGCACCTCTATTTTAAGTAAAATGGATAGCTCAAGCAAAGCTGGTGCTGCATTTGCATTTCGTTATGCACTCAAAAAGCCTATTATTTTTGTGGGCGCAGGGGAAAAAGTAACCGACCTCGAATCATTTAAGGCTGACCGCATTGCACGTCGTATGCTGGGCATGGGCGATATTTTAAGCTTGGTTGAGCATGCAGAAAAGAAAATTAAGAAAGATGAGCAAGAAGCTCTTTCACGATCAATGGGGCAAGGCAAAATGACCTTGCAGGACTTTGCCCAGCAGTTGGATATGATGGGTAAATTAGGCTCATTATCAAGCTTGAGCAAGTTTTTGCCAGGAGCAGCTTCGTTAAAGCTATCTCCTGAGGCTCTAGAAAAAGGTGAAAAAGAAATAAAAAGATTTAAGGCAATTATTCAATCGATGACTATGAAAGAACGATTTTACCCTAAAATCCTTAACCCATCTCGTAAGCAACGTATAGCTTTAGGGGCAGGGGTAAGTGTAGGGGATATCAATAATTTGTTGACCCGATTTGAAGAAAGTCAGCAATTTGCTAAACTTTTTAAGAAGTTTGGGCGGGGCCCACATGGACAAGGTCCAAATCCATTTAAATAAGCAATTAACTCTTTTCATACATAAGGGATACTTTTCAATGGCAGTTAAAATCAGATTTGC
>CAZJQM010000098.1:0-2077 GCA_964548355.1 uncultured Pseudomonadota bacterium | reverse complement strand
TAACTCTTTTCATACATAAGGGATACTTTTCAATGGCAGTTAAAATCAGATTTGCGCGTATTGGTAAGAAAAACGCACCAGTATACCGTATCGTTGCAATAGACTCACAAAAGAAGCGTGATGGTAAGTTTATTGAAAATCTTGGTACCTACGAACCTCGTACGGGCACCATAGTTCAATTTAATCCAGACCGCATCAATGACTGGGTTTCTAAAGGCGCTATCGTAACTGATGCAGTTAAGAAACTTCAAAAGAAGCATGGTAAGGCTCAAGCTTAAGCATCCATGAATATTTCTATTCTGACTGTTTTTCCAGAGCTGTATTCAGCATTTTGTCAGACCAGTCTTATAAAAAAAGCTTCAGAAAAAGGGCTCGTGAAGTTCGACATCACGAGGTATTTCTCTTTGGTACAGCCCAAAGAGCACATTGATGCCCCAACCTTTGGCCATGGAGCAGGCATGCTCATCAAGCCAGAAGTGGTTCAAAAGGGTATAGAGAACAAAGAAGCACAACACGGTAAAGCATTTAAAATCTTCTTTTCTCCGCAGGGTAAAAAACTTACTCAACGCATCTTACAAGAATTAGCTGAAAAAATAAAAAACACTGATCATCTTATGCTGGTCTGTGCCCGCTATGAAGGCATGGATGCGCGTGTTGAACAGGTCTATGCAGATGAAACCATTTCGGTAGGTGACTTTGTTGTTATGGGAGCAGATCTGCCCGCTATGCTCTTTCTTGAAGGGCTTTTAAGATATCTTCCAGGGGTCGTTGGCCGACAAGAATCAGTTGAACACGATTCATTTACCGGTCCCTTTGTAGATCATCCCGAATTTACAGAACCGGTAGTCTGGAAGGGCTTACAAGTGCCTGACGTTATCCGTTCGGGTAACCATGGTGCCATTAAGCAATGGCAGGATAGCAAGGCAGCTCAAAAAACGGTTCTAGAGCATTTCGATTGGTTTAGATCCAGTTCTATGACTGACAAGCAAAAAGCTCTTGGCGCTTCTTTTATTCCATCCCATTACGTAGCCCTTATGCATATGGATGTGGTGATCAAAGACGAACAGGGGTATAAAGATGGTACCACTTCAGTAACTTCGCTTGATATCCATGATATTGCACGTTCTGCATGCACCTATGGGTTGAAGCGTTACTTTATTGTTACTAGGCTTGCTGATCAGCAAAAAGTGGTTCAACGGTTATTGGACTTTTGGAAAACAGGGGCTGGACCAGAATATAACCCTGAGCGGTTTGAAGCAGTCAAATCAGCCTATCTAGTTTCATCATTAGATGAAGTAAAAAAAGAGATAGAGGCTTTAGAGGGCAAAGCGCCTATACTCATAGCTACATCCGCAAGAGATGTGAACCATCCTCATAAAATAAGTTATTCAGACCAGGATCAAGTATGGGCCTTAGATCGTCCGGTTTTATTTATCTTGGGTACCGGTAGGGGTTTGACCGATCAACTGGTTCAATCCTGCGACTTCATTCTCAATCCCATCGAAGGTTTTTCAGACTTTAATCATCTTTCTGTCAGATCGGCGGCGGCCATTATTTTTGACCGTTGGCTCGGCTGGAACGAACGATAACTCCCATTTTAGTCGAAGCAATCAATTCAATCTGTGTATTTAGCCTATATTCATTGCGCCGACAATCTTTCTTGCTGTAATATTATAGTGTGAGCAATTATACACACAAAGGAAGGATTGTTATGAAAAAACTTATAGCAGTTGTAATGCTAGGAATTATAGGATCTGCTTATGCAGATAATACGGAAAACGTTGCAGTAGCCGGTATAAAATGGGTGATGTCGAATGATCCCATGGTTAAAACTAATATGGTTATTGGTGGATCTGAACCTACTTCTGTGCAATCTTCTACTCCCGTTAACCTTGGTCTTTGTAGAAATATTATGCCTCTGCCTTTTGCGTTAGGTAAATTAAGAGATGGCAGATGTTTCATACCAGGTACAATGGTTACCCAAAACCCTGGAAATCCTGCTCTTCAAGCAATGACAACGCAGATGAATCAAACGTTTGCTACGGTATCATCATTTAACTATCAAGTATTGGTTACA
>CAZJQM010000097.1:0-3507 GCA_964548355.1 uncultured Pseudomonadota bacterium | reverse complement strand
CTGGGAAATAATTTCTTGATCAATGCCTGAAGGTCGCTGATCAACGACTAGCAATGACACGTAATATTTGCGCATTTCACGTGCAATTGTGCCAAAAATAGTTTGTCGTGCTGCAGATGGGTTTAAAAATTTATGTGCTTCTTCAATACAGATCATTAACTTTTTAGGTTCATCTTCTTTGCGTTGTGAACCCAGGAATCTTTCAGTCTTTTCAATAAATTGAGTGTGTATGCGGCGGGTGATGATGTTGGCAATAAGCAGATATACAAATGTAGATGTATAATTACCAAACTCAACAATAATATTAATGTCTTTGTCGATGTACTCCATCATCTGATCGATGACTGAATAATCTTTCTGTGTACCAACTATCGGTTTAAAGAATGGTAGTTTTTCGATTCGTTTTAATTTTCTATATAATGCCGCAATTGATTCAGGATGTGCACCTAACTCTTGTGCAAAGTCTTTTGCATTTTCACCACGCTGCAACAATGCGGTAAGCCATTCTTTTTTGTATCGTGCAGCAATTAGATTTGCTGCTTCTAGCGCTGTTGGGTGTAAGTTAAGTTCATCTTGGAGTGAAGTGATATCTTCAACGCTGATGGCATGATACGGAATAGTTACTTCCACATCCGGCATGCCGCCACGGCGTCTGGTTGAATCAGGATCTAATGAAAAAATAGCAACTTTGTCGGGGAATAATGTTTTTAAACCTTTTACAAATGAATGGCCGCCGCCTTCTTTGCGTGCTTGTAGGCCGTATTCGCTGTGCATATCAAAAATAAGGGTGCAGGCTTTTTCATTTTTAATAAGTCCTGCAAGAACCAAGCGGGTTAAAAATGTTTTACCCGTACCTGTTTTACCAAATATGCCATTACTGCGTTCTGTTAATCGTTCAAGATCTAAGCATACAGGTGTTTTCATATCTAATGGGCACCCGATATTGAAATAACGTTTTGATGGCTCAGCTTCATCCCCAAAAATCAGTGCTACGTCTTTATTGTCTGCTTCATAAACGGTAGCAAAATGTTGTGGAATTGTTTTGACCGGCATGCGTTCATTGTCTTTAGTGAGCATAAGCATGGGGCGCAAGTTGGCGGTTGCGTACATATCTTTTTTCTTGAGTGTGGTCATTAACAAGGTTTCATGTTCAGAAGGGGGAAAAAGCAGGATGTCTGGTGAGCTTACTTCAAGAGCAAGGTCGGTAATTAATGAAAAAAATCTATTTGATTGGCCGGCTACGCATACAAACTTGCCTGTTTTAATATCTTCAAGTTGAATCTCTGGATTAATTCGCATAATAAATCCTTCTGCGAGTGAACCAGAAACAAGGGTGCCGATAAGTTTTTTCATGAAAGACCTGCGATTAATAAGTGGCTCTATGCCTATCAAGAAATGTATACGAAATTCATAAAAAAGTCATGCAAGCAATAGGTTTGTTGACTATGTTAATAGCAAGTAGCTATTATTTAAATTGTAAGCATTAGGGGAAGGGGAGTTTAATGAAATCATCACTATTAAAGTATAAAAAACATATTTGTATCGCAGTTCTTATCTGCTTAATTGTTCCGTCGTATTTAGTATTTACTGTATCAACGCCAGCAGCATTAAAAAACATGTCATGGTATGACAGGGTTAAATATACATTGTATGCGATGTTAATAGCTGGGGGTTATTATGCACTCACATCAAACTCACGACCTGTGCAGATGGCCACTCGTCAAGACCCTCGTGCATTGCCTCAATGGCGATTAGGTATGATTGAACGGGCTTATGCAAGTGATGATCAAATTCCTAATAAACTTAAAATTTCATATGATTATCCAAGCTCAATGGTGGAATTTTTAAAAAAACGATTTCCAGGCGAAGATAAGCGCAGATTAGTTAATCAAATTTCATTACATCCTGATGAATTAGATACACTGCTCAAAGGAACATGGCCTGAGGAAGAGATAATCGAGTTACAAATTGATCTTTATAATCATAGGGCTAATTACTTCCTCAAGGTTATTAATGACTATGGAAGCAATACAACCAAACAATGGTTAAAAAAAGAGCATTATATTGATCCCGCTAAAAAAATCCAATAGTTAACCCTGCAAATATCTATCCAGCCTATTATGCCAACCGGCTAACCAGCGTGATTCATTACGTTCACGTGGCGCACTTTCAACTCGTTTGGTAAGCAAAGCTTTTGCATGTATAACAAACTCAGCAACAGCATTTTTAGGCTCTTTATCTTGCATAGATTCTAAAACTTGCAGTAATCCCCAGCCTTGTCCTTTGTAGCGTTCTTTAACAGATGAACCTTCGCCTTTAAAGTTAACGTAGTCGACAAGAGCAAACATCCCCTCAGGTGTTTGTTTAAGGCGTTCATACTGATGTCTTATATGCTGATGCATATGACCAGGTCTTGTTTTGAGCATTTTGGGCAATGCGGTATCAATTCTTTGCAATAAAAACTCTGTTTGAAAGTCGATGGTGTTGGCCAAGAAGGTGCGCAATTCAAGCATTTGTGGGCTTTTAATATTGGCTTGGAATTCGACTCTGGTTTTCCATGGACAAGACATGGCATTTTTTATCCATGTAGGCACTTTTGCGCCACGCTTGTGTAAAAACATAACTAATTCAGGAAATGTCTCTGCAAAAGGGCACACTTTACCAGGAGGACACCAAATGAAATGTCCTATACCTAACGAAGCAAACTCTTCACCTTCATTCCACGTGGTAAGGCCTTCAATAGTTCCTTTGCACTCGTTGTACCAAATCTTCTTGCCAATCTTTAATGTTTGATCATGCGTGAGTGCATTGCTTAAGCATGGAAATAGAAATATTAATAATACTATATAATTCACTTAAAATGCCCCTTAAGTTTGCGCGACCACTTTAGTCTATCTGAAGAACAGATTGCTAAACAAGATATTAAAAAGTAAGTAAAATAAACAGCAGGGTCTAGTTTTGATTTTCTATGTTTACAAATATCATCAATACTATGCAAAGGGGTTTTATGTTAAGGGTTTATTTGGGGATGTTTATTGTTATGAGTAGTCCAGTTTTAGGCATGGAACAGAAGCATAAAAGAAATATAGTAACAATGAGGGATATTAGGCACTATGCTGATGAGATGGAAGAACTAAGCATATTGTATGATCCCACACATGATTCATATGAGATGATTGTTAATCAATATGCTCAAGAATGTGATAGAGCTTTGCAAGAATTATTTCCAGATAACTTCAATAAAATGAGAAAAATAAAAGAAACATTAAGACCAGGTGAGTTTTTGAGAGAGTTTAAGGATTTCCCAGCCAGAGCAAAGCAATTATTAGGAAAACTAAATGGTAGAAGATGGGAAGCTTTAGAAGATATTCATTTTATACATGTTCAATTAGCAACCTTGTGGTCAACTCATGATAAGAATACTCAACAATGTATTAAAGCACTTCCATGGCTCAAGGAATTTTTAGAACGATTTCCTTTATTGGAAATATCAAGAAATATTACTTA
>CAZJQM010000096.1:0-3593 GCA_964548355.1 uncultured Pseudomonadota bacterium | reverse complement strand
CACGTTTCTTTAAACTTTTTTGTGATACCACGTAATGCTGCTTTTGCTCAATGCCTACTTTTTGCAAAACATGATAAAAAAAGTCGCGATCAGGTCCTTTAACAACTGCTTGTTCGTGAGCTTCTGCTAAACATACCGGATATCCGCGCCCTTTAATAGATTGGTTTAATATCACTTGGGTTATTGTACTCACACTTTCAGGATTGGTTGCAACCCAATAGGGTATTTCAATGCGTGCAATTTCATATCCAGTATTGATGTAAAAGAAATATGGCCGTACTTCAGCTGGATACCCATCTACAATCGGCGCATGGTTTTGAAAGATGATGGTGCGTTCATAGGGTGCTAAAAAGCAGCGTGCAATTTGTGCGTCGACCACATGATCGAGCATCTTGTTTTCAGTACCATCTGGTTTGAAATCACATGCTTGTAAGCGAATCAGATTAACTAATTCTTTTGATCGGGGAAAGCTAATATAGCTTGTAACCAGCATATTTTGTTTGCGCATTTCTTCATACAACGCACAGTAGCGTGCAACAAAGTGCTCTTTTAATGTTTCTTCTTTGCCTTCTAAGTGCCAGAAAATAAGTGAACCATCTAAAAGTACAACAGAGTGTTCAGCACCCAATTCTTGCTGCATAGTGCCGCCAGCTGTTAATGCAAAACTCAGCTCATATTCTTCGCGCCTGCAATTGACTACGTCGGTGATATTTTCATGTTCGCCACGTTCATTATCAAGACTAAAAACATAAGGAATAGATTCCATAGTTATGCGTTTGCCTTCCATGCCATAGCGCAATTGAACGGTACCTACGTTAATAAGATAACATCCAACATTCTGGTGACGATCTGGGTAAATTTGTGAACCATCAACTGCAAGTACGCCGTAGCGAGATATGTCAGGGGAAATGTAGATTCTTTCTTCTAATCTATACTGCCATGTGGGAATCATCCACGGTGATTTTACCGCTCTGCATTTGTATGGAAATGTGGAGTCTTTAATAAGTGTTTCCCAGATCTGATATGCATAATTGAGTTGTTCAGAAGTGTCTAAAAACAGTTGGCTTGTAACATGTGCAATTTCTTGCATAAGACGAGGTCGATTAAGCATGAGCTCCTTTTAAAGATATTCGTTAATACCTTGGTGCAATGCTTCAACTGATAGCAATGCACAACGCAGGCGTGTTGGCCCTAAATCGATCTGTATTAATTCTTGGATTTTGTGAGCATCGATAGTTAAAATTTCTGCAGTTGTTTTATTAAGGCAATAGTGGCTTAACAATGATGCTGTTGCCTGACTGATGACACATCCTTTACCTTCAAATTTAAGTTCCACTATATATTTGCCAACAATACGGCCTTCTATGGACACAGTATCCCCGCATGACGGATTAAAGCTTCCGCTTTTAAAATCGGGATTATTAAGTTGCCCCCGATAGGCAGAATGATGATAATGATCCATGAAGTCTAGGCGGTACATGAGCGTTCCTTATGATTATTCATAAGAGTATAGCCGATTTATAGGTTTTTGCTCATGGAGCTTAGTTATTAATCTTATGCTATAATAACATGAGTACTACGGCGAGATGGAAAGGCATTATATGAAAAAAGTACTTTTGATATGCAGCATTATTGGTTTTAGTTTCTCAGTACATGCTATGGATTATTTGCAAGAAAAATACACCCAATTGATGCAAGATTATATATCTAAAAAAACTGAGCTAGAGCGTGTGTATGATGTTGCTCCTAATCATCCAGATGCGATAAAGCTGAAGCAAGCAATAGAACATATAATTGCTGAAATTGATCAAATTAACCTAGCGGTCGTATCTGACCATAAAAGAACCTACCAAAGAAGGCATTCTTTAATTAGTCAAATTAAACTAAAAAACTGACTTAATTTAGGCTCATTTTTGGCTCAAATTCATGACATCTTTATACATTAATCCGTCTTTTCAAAAAGCCCTTTTTCGACCCAAAATCTTTCATATTGTAATAGTGTTGCTTGTGGCCAATTGTCATTTATTACAATAAGTGTATTATTAGTATGACTCTAGAAATATAAGGAAATTGAAATGAAATCCCTTAATTTTGTCATCAAAACCGGTCTTTTAGGGTGTTTGATAGGTATGTCTTTTGTGGTATTATCTGCTTATAAAAGTCATTCAATACAAAACTCTTTTTCGGGCCAAAAAATTAACTCTTCTAATACCATAAATAACCAAAAAACACCCATAAAAATTGTCGTTTTTGACGTTGGAAATGTCCTTTTAAAGACATCAATGTATAAGATGATCTGGCAACTTGGGCCACTGAATGTATTGAAATATACGGTTCGTGAAAGAAACAACCCTTTCAAATTGGTTAAAAAAGTGCATCAATTTATTCATTGTTGGGCACAACAAGAAGGGTTCACTGCAACTGAGAATCTATACCCTACATTTGAGGGTGCTCCTTTACCACAGAGTATGAAGGAGTGGCAAAAAGGTCAGATTACCAGTGAGCAGATGATGCAACGGGCAAAAGACCTTTTTGAAAATCAGTCAGACATCGTATACACGACTGGTGAAAAAAACTTATTACTGCAGAGTTTATCTCTTATAGCATCGCCCCAAGTTCAGATTCAAACAAAAGCAAGAATTTCAGACATCATTGAAATTGTTAAAAAAATTAGAAATCAAGTAGATGAGCAAGGTAATAGAAAGTTTAAATTAGTGATACTTTCTAATATGGAAAAAGAACTTGTTCCTCATATTAAAGAAGAATTTAAAGACATTATCAATTTATTCGATGATCATATTTTCTCAGGCGAAGTTAACAAGATTAAGCCATACAAAGAAATATATGATCACGTTATTGAAAAACACAGTGTGCAGCATCATGAATGTTTCTTCATTGATGATTTGAAAGAGAATATCATTGCAGCTTTGAACTCTGGCTGGCATGTATTCCATCTGCACAAGAAAAGCAACGCAGCACAACTTCGTGCATCGTTAAGGTCTCACGGTGTTTTAACCGTAAGATAAAATGGAGGTAGTTATGATAAGCATATTAAGATCGTTAAAATCGTACATTATTCCTATAGTTACTGTTTCGTTAGCTCTTATGATCGGTTTAGTTGCATTATTCAACACTAAGACTGTTCATCATAATGGCCCTGCCGTTATTTTCGATATGGACGGTGTGTTGTTTAAAACCAATAGATCAGGTGCTTTTAGTAAGCTTGGTAAAGCCGACGTTATTTCTTATGCATTAAGAGGTAATAGTCCTTCTGAGTTACATAAAAAGGCTTTCGATATTTTATTCAGCATGCGTAACGAAAAAGCTGAAGACTTTGCTGGTAAGTTCTGGCCTACATATGAAGGTCACCCATTGCCTACTATTATGTGTCAGTGGCAGCAAGGTACAGTAACCCCTCAAGCCGTATTGGATGAGGTATTACCTTACTTAGAAAAGTTAGATAAAGAAGGTTACTTCGCTTCTGCTCGTGAAAAACGTATTAGGCAGAACTTATTTGATAACAAGTTTAACCAGCAAACGTGTTTTGAAAATACATATCCTTCAGTTGATATTAAAAAAAATTTTAAAAAAAT
>CAZJQM010000095.1:0-3595 GCA_964548355.1 uncultured Pseudomonadota bacterium | reverse complement strand
GCTGTAGGTTCCCAGTATCTTGCCTGATGTGTCATATGCATTGCCGGTAACAAGACTGACCAGAGCATTGGCGCTTGTTTGTGGGGCTGAGCCAATATTAGAAATAGAATCCTGTTGAACGGTTGCAAAAAGCACATAGTCATTAGCAGGATTTACAGATTGATCAGTGAGCTTTGTATTTTGCGTGACATAAATATATTGATTGTTGGCTAAATAGGTACTACCAAGTGATGTTAAGGTAAATGAACCGAATTTTGGATTTTCAATTCTACTTCTTGTTACTTGTGCTTGAAGTTCACGGTTTTTTTCATCTTGCCCTTGGTAAGGAGGTCTTATTTGAGGGATGATAGAAATCGTATCTTCAGGTTTTATAAAATCAAATTGCATAGAAGCGCCGGAATATATTACTCCCACCGTTAATTGATCAACTGGGGATACAGAAATTGTTTGCCAATCAGAAGGTTCTTTGCCGTTTTGATCATCCCACAGTTTAAGTCGTAGTTGTGCGCCGTCTAATTGAACTTTCATATGATATAAGGTGCCAAGATTAAATTGAGGAACCTTAATCGTTGAGCCAGAATACCATCCATTGTTTTTAGTAAAATCAGGATGATTTGATTCATGTTCGTAAATACCAAAGGTTGGTTTTGTTTGTCCTAATTCTTGTTTGTAGACTAACATTTTAGCAAGCATGCTACTTTCAACATTTGCCTGTTTGGTTTTCTGTAAATCAGATATATCAATAATTTTGCCACCAACATAAAGACCAACATAATAAATATTTAATGTATAAATAACCTGCCAGGTTAATTCAACATCAAGCATGGCTTTTGCATCTTTATCCAACTGTTTTACTAATTTTTGATTAAACCAAAATTTAGGTTGCGAGGTTCCATCAGATAACTGAACAAGCTCAGGAGCTTCAGCTATTTCTTGGCTCAAGGTACTTCTTGCTTTTGAGTATAAAGAGAATCCTTGTCCTGGATTAAGATCTAAAAATCCGGTTCTAAAACCATAAATACTGCCTGGGTCTGCAGGAATAGCACCTGTTGAAGGATCTGGTGTTATGAAAGCTAATTGGTATTGTCCAAGACTGTTTGCATACTGATTTTTACTGATCAGATAATTGCTTGATAAATAATCTTGATAAAAGCCAAGTGAACGTTCCATATTGCTTACTTCAGCATTGTATTTTTTTTGCAGTTCGTTGGTCATAGCAGTTTGAATAGCAGGTACCAACAGTTTGGAATCATTTACAAAACCACGATATCTGTTGATGAAATCTTCTTGTTCTTTTTTAAGTTGAATAGATTCTTCATCTTGTTGTGCGGCGCCTACAATAGTGCCTAATGAGAATGCAGAGTTTAATAGTGATACTCCTATTATAACTAAAGCACCACCGCCAGTTGCGACCGTTAAACCTATTGTTAAACCAAGATTTACACCGGCTTCCCAAGATCTTCGGTGATCCTGCATCCATTGAGTTGCTGAAGATTGGGATGCTTTTTCCCAAGCATCTGGCAGGCTTTCACCTGGATGAGTAAAGACTTCAATGACAGTTGCTACGCCATGAACAACATCGATAAGAATATCAACAATCGCTGCCGACATATAAGCTATGCAGAGCATAGTATCTGTCATTACTTCTTTTGCAGCATTAGCATAAAAACTTACTGTATTAAGGATAGTAGCTGTAACTCTGTTGCCTAATTCTTTGTATTGATTTTTAAGAAGGTCAGGGATTTGGCTATATTTACCATCAATTGCAGCACTAACGGCAATGTTTATCGCACCAGCTGTAGCAGCGATCGCTTCAGCGCCTAACTCAGCGAAAAATATTGTTGATTGCACCCACATACCTTCTGCTAATTTAGTTATAGAGTCCATAACAGCATCAACAGCTGTGTCTATCGATCCAAGAATATTTTTTGATAGTTCTGGGTCACTGCCTAAAATAGGAAGTACAATCGAGCCTACAGCCCCTTTAACAACACCTTTAGCAACCTCGTTAAGGCCATCAACAGTATCAATAATACCATTGCCTGCCTGATCAAGTTCGCGTGACGCTTTCATCATCAACTCTGTGTTACCAGTTCCTAATCCGACTATGCCATCACGAGTTGCATAATAGGCATTGGTACCAGCTTTTTTAACACCCTCCCAAGTATCTTTGCCACCTTGAACAATTTCATCACCTGTTTTTTTGAAAAAATCACCCGCATCACTTAAGAAGTCTTGGACGATGACTGTTTCATCTATCATGGGCATTGCTGATATGTTGAGATCTTCATTTTCATCAGTTGAAGGCGCTGCTCCTGGTTGAGCATTTTGCTTAATCTTTTGATGTTTGTTTGCCAAGAAATCAAGATATATATAGTCATCAGCAGATTGAATCAGAAAAATAGGCGACACTCTGGTTCTTGCAAGCGCTTTAACAGTATCTGTTACTTGATCTGGATTAAAAATAGATTTACATGCTTCTTGTAGGGCATGAATCATTGAAAGAACGACCATGTATTCACGCATAGGAGAAGGGACAACGGTTTGTTTAAAAACTAATTTGCCATTAATGGTTTGGAAATAATTAATTTGTGTTGTTTTATAATAATCAGAACTTTTAAAAGTTTTTGCTGCATCATATGCTTGAGACAAGTTATATTTTTGCCAGTCTTTGCACTGCGTGATAAGACGTGTAATCATGACGTTATACAGCTCAAGTTGATGGCGTATATAACTGCTCATATTCCACAGTCCCATGCAATCTTGATTATGAATAGCAGTTTGAAGATCGGGAATATACTTGAACATAGATTTTTCTGCTGCGACTACGTTGTTGATAGGTTGATCCATCGCATCAAACAGTTGAGTAATTGAGTATTTAATGAAATTCTGCCAACAATCCGAACTGCTGAGTTTTTCTGCTGATACGGTGATTTTATCCTGACTTTTTTTAGTTTTTAATGATATTTCAAGTTTGACCACATACTCTAAATACCAATAAAAATTTTTTATCATCCTTATTGTTTTTTTGTCAAGCTTGAGCCCTTGATCAAATGTTTGGTCAATAAATTGCTCATTGAGTGAGTTTATATGTGCCTGATAAGGGGCAAAGAGCATATCTGTTGCATTCATAAAATTTTGTTGAGCTAAGTTTTTTGAAGTAGACGCAGAGGATGCTCCAGCTGCAGCTTGTAATGGGAGGCCGTAAAAAATGATACTGAGACTTAAAAGTAGATGTATAACGATCATGTAGCCCCCACGGTGGTTTGGCTCAATAAGGAATTTATATTTTTTTGAAATGCACTGATGGCAGTATTAGTAAAACGAAGCTTTGATGGCTTGAGCAGTTTAAATTCTGCTCGGCAACCAGATGCCATAAATCCTACCCCGCCATAGAGAAAGAAAAGAGGATTAATATTATTTAATTCAATGGGTATGTTTAATTCTTTTTCATGACTTAATATTCTTCCTGTTACGCGTTGCGGTTCGACTGAGAGACTTATAGTAAATGTTATAGCCGAGCCTGAATTCATTTTGGTATTGAGAGTATTTGCTATTGTTGCTAGAGGCGCAATAGTTGAAGACACTATTTGTT
>CAZJQM010000094.1:0-3617 GCA_964548355.1 uncultured Pseudomonadota bacterium | reverse complement strand
TACAAGTTCAACCGTTTCTTGCTCATTGATTTTTGACAATTCTAATTCTTTGAGAAATTCGGCAGGCGAATTGTGTGCGTTAGTAAAAAATTTGAATAATGAATTATGTGATTGTTGTTCATAATCAGTTGAAGAAAATGTTTGGATAGTACAGCGAGAACGAATAGTGGGAAGTATGTTTTCGCGTTGTTGTGCGAGTAACATAAAATGATAACCAGATGGCGGTTCTTCAATCGATTTTAATAAACGGTTGCCGCATGCTTGGGTAAGTAAGTCTGCTTTTTGAATAATAATGAAATAATGGTCATCTGGATTAAGCTCAAGGCTAATCAGATCGGCGATAGGTGCTAACTGTTCAACAGAATATTGTTTTTCTGGGTAAAACCAGCTGATGGTATG
This sequence comes from uncultured Pseudomonadota bacterium, assembly GCA_964548355.1. GTDB lineage: Bacteria > Babelota > Babeliae > Babelales > JABCYS01 > CAZJQM01. The sequence continues at coordinate 3,218 of CAZJQM010000094.1, read as the reverse complement.
ATGTTGGCGCTGTCTTATTTTTTCACACGTTGAGCATCTATTGCATCCCAGTTGAGGACAGAATATGGTTTGTAAATATTGTTCAACGTTGCTGACTAGATGATCATGAGAACCAAGCCAGAGTTGAGCAGGTGGAATACTTAATTGTTGTTTCATGTTGCTCGATGCTGGTTAATCCAGGTATTAAGTTTATGTGATGCTTGAATATAACAATCATAAGCTGATTGATTGCCGTCTATCGATATGACATCATGACGATTTGCATACAATTGGTCAAAGCCTGTGCTGAGTCTTGCAAAAAACTCGCGTGCTTCTTGTTCTATGGATGTCATTTTTTCTTGTCGAGCAATAATGCGTTGCATGGCAATATCAACATCAACTTGTACATGAACTGTTATATCAGGTTTGATTCCCTTCATAGCCCACTCATTTATATTTTTGATCATAGCATGATCAAGTCCTCGGCCGTATCCTTGATACACGAGCGATGAATCTCCCATGCGATCTGAAATAACAATATAACCTTGTTGTAGGTGTGGTTCTATAACATGTTCCATATGTTGTGCGCGATCAGCAGCAAAAAGAAGAAATTCGGCGCGTGGACACACGGCCCCTTTTTTTTCATGGATTGCATGACGTAGAACTAAGCCAAGCGGTGTCCCACCCGGTTCTTTGGTAAGTAGAGTTGGTAATTGCTGTTGAGTAAAAAAAGATGCAAGAGATTTGGCAAGTGTCGATTTGCCGCTGCCATCTATTCCTTCAATTGCAATTAACAGACCACGATGTAATGTTAAAGCTGGCATAAGAAGCCTTCTTTTTGGTATATGCTAAACTGACGGGAACAAGTGTACACCATGTTTTAACATGGTTCAAAAGTATACACTCTAAAAAAAAGGATTGTATTGTGGCGACAACACAAGAAAAACAGCTGTATGAAAATTTATACCAGCAGATACTGATTAACGATAAAATTATGTTTGTTGGCACCATATTGCAACGTGCTGCACAATTATACCCTGATCAGGTTGCACTTATTTGTGAAAACAGTTCACTCACTTATAAAGAACTTTATAAGCGAACATTAGCATTTACCAAAAAGTTAATTGCTCGTGGTGTCAAACCACGTGATCGTGTCTGTTTATTATTTGAAAATTCGATTGAATTTTACATAGGCTATTATGCTGCCTGGCAAGCAGGAGCTGTTATTGCGCCCCTAAATACTTTTTTGCATGAACGTGAACTGAACCATATAGCCAGTGATGCAAAGCCAGCAGCCATGATCGTATCTCAAAAATTATCAGCATCTGTTAATCACATAGCACCTGTGATGTTTACTGAACAAGATATGCAAGAGTTATCTGATGACGAGTCATATACTATTCCTACACTTGAACCAGATGAAGTTGCAGCATTGTTGTACACTTCTGGTACTACTGGTTTACCTAAAGGAGTTATGCTGAGTTCAGCTAATATCATGACCGGGATGTTGCAAGGTATTGCACGATTAAAAGTTGTTGCAGGCGTACGTGTGTTTGGTGTTTTGCCATTCTTTCATAGTATGGCACAGATGGCTTGTATTTGGGGTCCGTTATTTGTTGGTGCAACAGTTATTATTGTTCCCAAAATTGAGCGACATGCAATGCGTGATGCTTTGAAACATAAACCAACTATCTTTTTAGGTGTGCCTGGATTATACGGCGTATTATGCATGCTTAATATGAAGCTTGATACCGTTGATAATTTTTTCTGTGGCGGTGATGCATTGCCTGACAAAATACGTTCGATGTTTGAGCTTGTATATCAACGCAAGCTATGCAATGGTTATGGGTTAACTGAATCATCACCGGTGATCAGTGCTGAGTTGGAAGATCTTTTGTTGCCGACCAATTGCATTGGCCGTCCGCTAGCTGCCATTACCGTTTCGATTCGTGATGAAGAAGGTAAAGAACTTAAGCAAGGTGACATTGGGATTTTGTGGGTAAAGGGCCCGAACGTTATGTTGGGATACTACAATCTCCCAGAACTAACTCAACAAGTGTTACGTGATGGCTGGTTGAATACCGGAGATTTTGCCTACGTTGACGAACAAGGGCGCTTGTTTATTTCTGGACGCCATAAAGATCTCATTGTTAATAAAGGTGTTAAAATCTATCCACAAGAAGTTGAAAATGTGCTTTTAACACATCCTGCTGTTACGGGTGTAGGTGTTATTGGTGTACCTGATATCGATGGTGAAACAATTGTTGCATGCGTTGAAGTTAAAAATCCAACGCCCTCTATTGAACATGAACTAAGAGAATTATGCCAAAGAGATCTGTCTGCCTACAAAGTTCCACGACAATTTATTATTCTTTCTGTATTGCCTCGTACGCCACTTGGAAAAGTTGATAAAAAACAATTAAAAGCGCAGTATGGGAAATCTGAAAATTAAACTGTTGTTCGGTTGTACACTTTGTTTTACTCAAAGTAACCCAAAGGAATGCATCATGTCTCGAAAGAAAATTGTTCATGTTATTTCTAGCCTCAAAATAGGCGGAGCAGAATCACTTTTATATGATTTAATTGTTGGATTAGGATTTGAACATTATGAACATCATGTCATTTTTTTTCATGATGGTCCCAATGTGCAGCGATTAAAATCTTTAGGGATTAATGTGTATCATGTCAAAGGGTTGCTGTGCATGTACGATCCAGTATTTATTTGGCGTTTGTATTCAACAATCACAACTCTCAAACCAGATCTGATTCATTCAGCATTATGGGCTGCAAACTTTGCTGCGCGTATTGTTGCACGGCTCAATAATATTCCATTGGTCAGCGCTGTTCATTTAGGCGTTGATCTGGATGGAAAAATAAGAAATATGCTTGATAAACCAACATTTGGGTTAGCGCATCATGTTATTGCTGTTTCTGAAGGTGTAAAAAAATCCTTGATTGATAAGGGATGGATTGATGAATCATTGATTACCGTTATCCCTAATGGTATTGATGATCAAGCGATTGTTAAACGTAGTAAGGAATCCGTGATTACTCGTGCCGATCTTGGATTGAAACCTGAGCATATTGTATTTGGCTCAGTAGGACGTTTTATTGCTCGCAAAAATTATGGATTACTTCTTGAAAGTTTTGCACATGTACATGCACGTTATAATCAAGCACGCTTGGTGCTCCTTGGTTTAGGGCCGCAAGAGCAACAATTGCGTGCAAGGGCGCAAGAA
>CAZJQM010000093.1:0-3653 GCA_964548355.1 uncultured Pseudomonadota bacterium | reverse complement strand
GTCTTTGGTGGTATGCATCGCGGTATGAGAAAAGTATCTGTAGTTTCTGGATATGAAACATTTGATTACCTAGTTCCACGTGGTAAGCAATTAACCGTGGTATCAGGTGATCGTGTTAATGCTGGAGATCTGCTTACATCAGGGCAGCCAGTGTTGCATGATATTCTGCGCATATCTGGCCCAGAACATTTACAACGTTATTTAGTAAATCAAATACAAGAAATTTATTTGACACAAGGTATTGATATCAATGATCGCCACATTGAATTGATCGTGCGTCAGATGTTACGCAAAGTGCGTGTTGTTGATCCAGGTGATACTGACTTCTTGGTAGGTGATCGTGTTGATCGTATTCATTTCAAAACGGTTAATGCATTGCTTCAAGGCGAAGGTAAAAAACCTGCGGTTGCTAAACCAATGCTCATGGGTATTGCCATGGCATCTCTTGGATCAGAAAGCTTCTTCTCAGCAGCTTCATTCCAAGAAACAACACGTGTGTTAGCACAAGCTGCAATCTCTGGACAGGTTGATCATCTTAATGGTCTTAAAGAGAACATTATTATTGGTAAATTGATTCCAGCAGGTACCGGTATTGCAACCTATAGAAAGAAATACTTAGGTGAAGAAACCAGCGAACTTGAGCGTCAGGCTCGTATTGAAGAGCAACAAATGATGACTGAAGCTAGCGGATTTCCTGGGTAATAAATTGTCGAGGCGCGTAGCTCAGTGGTAGAGCATCGCTTTGACGTAGCGAGGGTCAGCGGTTCAATCCCGCTCGCGCCTACCAGTCTGAGCTCTTGCGAACCTAATTCAACGCTCTTATGCAACAGCGCTTAAGGTAGCAGACATGTTGCATTAAACGTGCTAAGATAAGATTGAAATAAAAACATAAAATGAGGCCTCACACAATGTGGGGCCAATAAATAGTAGGATTTACAAACAATGATCAAACAATCGCAAACTCAAGCGAGTGATTTTAAACAACATGCGAACGATACGGGCTCAGTAGAAGTCCAAATCGTTACATTAACCGATGATATCAATCGTCTAACGGCTCATTTCAAAGCTTTTCCCAAGGATTACAATTCTAAGCGTGGATTGATGCAAATGGTTGGACGTAGAAAAAGATTTCTAACATACCTCAAGCGTACCAATAAACCCTTATATGATAAGCTTGTAGAACGTCTTGATATTCGCGGATAATATAATAAAAAGAAATAAATTTTAGGTTCATCATATATGAAAAAGACGTTTAAGTTAGAAGAATTTGGCTATGAAGTAACGTTGGGCAAATTTGCTCAACAAGCCGATGGTGCTGCATGGATTCAGCAAGGTGGAACTGTTGTTCTATCTACTGTATGTAGTGCTAAATCAGAAGAATTTCCAGGGTTTTTGCCATTAACGGTTGATTATAGAGAACAATTCTCTGCTGCCGGTAAAATTCCAGGCGGATATTTCAAACGTGAAGGTAAATTCACCGATAAGGAAGTTTTAACTGGACGTCTTATCGATCGTGCTATTCGCCCATTATTCCCAGCAAATTATTTTAACCAAGTCCAAGCTTTGTCGACTGTTTATTCTGTAGACAAAGAACATATGCCAGCTCCACTTGCATTCTTAGGCACTTCTATTGCTTTGACAATATCAAAAGTTCCTTTTATTGAACCAGTAGGAATTATAGAAGTAGCACGTGTTGCAGGGGAATGGATATTTAATCCTACCTATTCACAAACAGTTGCATCAGATGTTCGTATTGTGATTGCGGGTACTAAAGATGGTATTTGCATGGTAGAAGGTAGTGCTCAAGAAATTTCTGAGCAAGACTTCCTTGATGTCATGTTTAAAGGTCATGAATATATTAAACGCCAAGTTGCATGGCAAGAAGAAATCCGTGCAGAAGTTGGTGTTGCTAAAGAAGATCCTTCAACATCATTTGACTGGAATACTTGGACAAAAAAAGTTGAAGATTATTTAGATCTTAATCGCTTAAAAGGCGTATTTGTCGCTGATAAAGTACAACGCGATGAATATCTTAAAGAATTAGCAAAAGGCTTTACTGAAGCTCATAAGCCTCATGTTGAAAATAAAGAAATTACCGAATCTGAACTCGAATTTATGTTTGATAATGTATTGCAAAAGAAATTGAGCGATGCAATCTTCAAACTTGGTAAACGAGTTGATGGTCGTGACTTTGAAACCGTTCGTCCAATTACTAATGAAGTTGGTTTATTACCATACGCACATGGTTCTGCGCTTTTTAAACGTGGACGCACTCAAGCATTAGTTAGTGTTACCCTCGGTGGTGGTCAAGATGAACAACGCGTAGAAGAACTGATGGGTGAATCTGTAGATAAAACATTTATGTTGCACTACAACTTCCCTCCATTTTCTGCTGGTGAAGTTCGCCCTAATCGTGGTCCTGGCCGTAGAGAAATTGGTCATGGTTATTTAGCTGCATCAGCTATTAAGCCAGTGTTACCAAATCCAGAAAAATTCCCGTACACCATACGTATTGTTTCTGACATTCTTGAATCAGATGGTTCAACATCACAAGCTACTATCTGTGGTTCAACCATGGGTCTTATGAATGCAGGTGTTCCTGTACGCAAGATGGTCAGTGGCGTTGCTATGGGTCTTTTACAAAGTCCTGAAAATAAGTTCCAAGCATTGACCGATATTTCTGGTCTAGAAGATGCTTTTGGTCTTATGGATTTTAAAGTTGCTGGTACTGATAATGGTATCACAGCTATTCAAATGGATATTAAGCACAAAGGTGGATTGGTGCGCTCAGTATTCCAAGCAGCACTTGATCAAGCAAAACGTGGACGTCTGCATATTTTAACTGAAATGCGCAAAGTGATGTCTGTTCCAAATCCTAAATTGTCAGAATTAGTGCCTCAAATTGTTTCCTTTAAAGTTCCGACAGATAAAATCGGTGCGATTATTGGTACAGGCGGCAAAGTTATTCGTGATCTTATTGAAAAAACTGGAACATCTATTGATATTGAAAGCGACGGACTTGTTAAGATCTTTGGTCATCCAGGACCTAAATTGGATCAAGCTGTCAGCTGGGTAAAAATCTTAGGTGGCCTTATTGAAAATGGCGCTATCTATCCAGGTAAGATTAAACGTTACGCAGACTTTGGTATCTTTGTAGAAATCGCTCCAGGTCAAGATGGTCTTGTGCATATCTCTACTATTCCAAAAGAGTTGCAACGCACTATCATGCAAGATCTACCTCTTGAATCAGAAGTTAAGGTACAAGTCCTTGATTATGATGAATCAACAGGTCGTATTCGCTTGAAATTGCTTGATAAATAAGTAATTCAAATCGTTAAGGGCAGGCTTAAGTGACCTGCCCTTAATTTTTTAATGTGGAATTCTATGTCTGAATTAACAAAAAAAAATAAACAAGAACTTGTGCGTAGACCAGCCGGACGTGCTCTCGACCAAATAAGACCAATTAAAATTACCTATGATATTTTTGAATATGCATCAGGTTCCGTATTGTATGAAATTGGCAAAACCAAAGTTATGTGTGCAGTGACCTTGCAAGAAGGCGTACCGCCATTTTTGCGCAATACAAGAACAGGGTGGTTGTCAGCAGAATATTCTATGCTTCCTGCATCAACACAAACGCGCAGCTCGCGTGA
>CAZJQM010000092.1:0-3663 GCA_964548355.1 uncultured Pseudomonadota bacterium | reverse complement strand
GCGCATTGTTGATAGCACTACGCGATTATGCGCATCATTTTGCCATTACGTATCACAGAACGTTACGAAGCAAAGAGAGAAGCAATGAACATAGAAAAACTTACCAACGCCGCACAAGAACTGCTCAACCATAGTATCAATTTAGCTACTCAACTATCTTCACCCACTCTACAACCCTTGCATATTTTAGCAGCTGGTCTTGAAAATGATTTTTGCCAATCATTTTTTAATATCCTTCATGTCCCAATTGAAGAGCTTGGCACGTTAGTTCAAGCGGAACTTCAGAAATTGCCAAGGGTTCAAGGCGCACAACTTGCTAGTGACGCTGCCCTGCAAGACTTTTTAAATCTCTGCGCACGTGAAGCACAACAATTAAAAGACGAATATGTAAGTCTAGAACATTTTTTGTTAGCATGGTCTGTAACACCACATTTACCTGCATCAATTAAAGATTTTTTTAAACGTGTTAACTTTACGCGCACTGCAATTCTTACTCACATGAAAGAATTACGTGGAGGAAAAACCGTGAATGATAAAAACTCAGAACAACAATATCAGATATTACAAAAGTTCTGCACCGACATTACCGAACAAGCGCGCCTTGGAACACTTGATCCGGTCATTGGCCGTCATGAAGAAATTAGACGTGTTATCCAAATCCTTTCACGCAGAACTAAAAATAATCCGGTGCTCATTGGTGAACCTGGTGTAGGTAAAACAGCCATTGTTGAAGGCATTGCACAACGTATTATTAACAACGATGTACCTGAAAGCTTGCGTAATAAAAAAATATTTTCTCTGGACCTCGGTCTTTTGATCGCAGGTGCCAAATACCAAGGTGAATTTGAAGAGCGTTTAAAAGGCGTGTTGAAAAAAATTGAAGAATCATCTGATCAAATCATTTTATTCATCGATGAACTACATATGCTTGTCGGCGCTGGCAGAACTGGTGGCGGCATGGATGCATCGAATCTTTTAAAGCCTGCGCTAGCTCGCGGCACACTGCATTGCATTGGTGCAACAACGCTTAAAGAATATAAACAGTACATAGAAAAAGATGCTGCACTTGAACGACGCTTTCAAAAAGTATTAGTACCTGAACCAACTCTTGAAGATGCCGTTTCTATTTTACGTGGCCTTAAAGAACGGTATGAACTGCATCATGGTATTCGCATTAAAGATCAAGCACTAGTCGACGCAGTACTCTTATCAGCACGCAATATTGCTGACCGTTTCTTACCTGACAAAGCTATCGATCTTGTTGATGAAGCTGCATCAATGGTGCGTATGTCTATTGATTCACATCCTGAAGCAATCGATAGATTAGAACGCACTATTCGCCAGTTAGAAATCGAAAAGGTTGCGCTTCAAAAAGAAAAAGATGATATTTCAAAAACGCGCCTTAAAGAATTGGATAAAGAACTCGCCAATCTTAAAGAAGAGCACCAAAAGTTACTCAATCAATGGAAAGCAGAAAAAGCACCGCTTGAAAAAATTAACAATATCAAAGAAAAAATCGAACAAGCAAACACTGCATTCCAACAAGCAGAGCGTGAAGGTGATTTTGCAAAAGCTTCTGAAATAAAATACGGTAAGTTGGTAAAGCTTGAACAAGAGCTCAAACACGAACAAGATAAAATTAAAAGTTTAAAAACACATTTGGTTAAAGATGAAGTTGACGATCAAGATATAGCACTTGTTCTTGGACGCTGGACCGGCATTCCTGTTGAAAAACTTAAAACAACAGAAACAGAAAAGCTATTAGGCATGGCTGACATTCTTAAAAAGCGTGTCGTTGGCCAAGACGAAGCAATTCAAGAAGTGGTGCATGCTATTCAAATGCACCGTGCTGGACTTTCAGATCCCAATCGCCCTATCGGTTCATTTTTATTCTTAGGACCAACAGGTGTAGGTAAAACAGAAGTAGCACGTACTCTTGCAGATTATCTTTTTAACGATCCTAAAAAAATGATCCGCATAGATATGTCTGAATATATGGAAAAGCATGCAGTTGCACGTTTAATTGGTGCTCCTCCAGGATATGTTGGTTACGAAGAAGGTGGCCAATTAACTGAAGCAGTACGCCGCTCACCCTACTCAGTTGTACTCTTTGATGAAATTGAAAAAGCTCACCCTGATGTTTTTAACATCTTGTTACAAATTTTGGATGAAGGCCATTTAACCGATGCACAGGGCAGAACCGTATCATTTAAAAATTGCATCATCATCATGACATCAAACATTGGTTCACCTATTATTCTAGAATCAAAAGAAATAACTGATGCTGTTAAAGAAAAAATAGAAAAAATATTACATCAACAGTTCCGCCCAGAGTTTCTCAACCGTATCGATGCAATCGTATACTTCCGCATGCTCACCCAAACAGATGTAGAGAAAATAGCAGTTATACAACTTGAAGATCTTAAAAAACGTCTTACACAACGCCATGTAGCATTAACGATATCTAAAGATGCTATTAAGCTGATTGCAGAGCTCGGATACGAAAAAGAATTTGGCGCTCGACCACTCAAACGTGCTATACAACAATATATCACCGTACCAGTATCACAGTTCCTATTGCGCCATCCCGATGCAAAAGAGATTTCAGTTAAGGCAAAAGATGGTAAGATAACACTTGAGTAAAGCATAAGGAAAAGATCGCCAGCAAAAAAGTAAGGAATCACGTAATGAAGCAACAGTATCTCTATGCAGCAAATTGGAAAATGTACCTACCTATGCAGGAAGAGATTTTATTTTTCACATCACACAAACAAGAATTTGCTGAACTAAGTACACATGCTTCACTTGCACTATTCCCTTCGTACCTTTCTTTGCCAGCAATTGCTCCAGAATGTCAGGGAACTGAAATTAAACTGGGATCGCAAGATTGTTCTGCAGCTCCGCTTGGTGCTTATACAGGTCAAGTTTCAGCGCGTTCTCTTGCCCAAGTTGGATGTTCATACTGCATAGTCGGCCACAGCGAACGGCGAGCACTAGGCGAAACCAATGACCTTACTGCCCAAAAAGTAACACGGCTTATCGAAAATAATATTACACCGATTGTATGCGTTGGAGAAACTGAGCAAGAATATGCTCAAGGCGCTACATTAAAAGTTTTGGACCCACAGTTAACACCCATTTTGAAAGCAGTAGGTGATAAACCGCTTGTTATTGCTTACGAGCCAGTATGGGCAATTGGAACCAATAAAACCCCTACCGCTTCAGAGATTGAAAAGATCTTGTTGCACATCATGACCATCACTGCACATCATAAAGATATCACGATCCTGTATGGTGGAAGTATTGATAAGGATAATATTAAAGAGTTCAAAAATATCGATCATATTGGAGGATTTTTAATAGGACATGCAAGCATGGATTTTCAAGAATTCAAAAAAATTGTACAATCATAGATATTAAACACGCATCAGACTATTAAAAATTAGTTAGATTGGAGTCATTATGTTATTTACTCTTGTTACATTTCTCTTCGCCTTTATCTGTTTCCTCTTAGTTTTAATTATCCTTATTCAAAAAGGCAGCAGCAGCATGGGTCTTGGTAATTTTGGCGGCAGCAACCTTGCTTTGTTCGGCGGATCAGGCGGTCAAAACATTTTCCAAAAGATTACCTGGTTTCTTGGATTTATTTTCATGGCAGGTTCG
>CAZJQM010000091.1:0-3670 GCA_964548355.1 uncultured Pseudomonadota bacterium | reverse complement strand
AATAAAACAGGGTAATGCTGTATCCGATGTAGAAGTAATTGCAATACATCCAGGAGATAATGGCATTTTAGAGAATGTTGTTATTAGAGATGGCTTTGTAGGCCATATTACAGGAACAGGCATTAGTTCGAATCAGGTCAATAATCTTGCCATTCAAAATGTATCATGTGCATCATGCGGCTTGGCAGGTATTGATGTTAAAAATACGAATGGTTTATTTGTAAAAAACTGTAATGTTAAATCGTGCTGTTTGGTAGGAAATAACTTTAATGTTGATGACCACCTTTCGGCTATCCAACTACAATCAGTATCAAATGGAAAGATAGCTAACTGCCGCATCTATAATAATCAAATACCTGAATCAGAAATTGCAGTTGCAGGATTGTTTGGTATTAACATGTCCAAATGCAACTCCATCGAGCTGCAAAATATTGGAAGTTCTGCAAATCTTTGCGCTGGATATACCGCATTTAATCTTGCAAGCTGTGCAGATTGTTCTTTGAATTCTTGCTTTTCACAAGAAGACAATGGGCAGGGCGGTGGCAGAATTAAGGGTTTTAATCTTGGGTCTTGTTATGGCATTTCTATGTCAGATTGCAAAGTTCAAGGTAATACAAGCGGCGATTATTTTGTAGGCATTCAGCTTGGTTCTACCACTAATTCTTTTATACAGAAGTGCTCGATTATCAATAATAATTCTAATGGACCATCATCTAAAGGCATTTCTCTCAGTTATTCATCATTCAATATTATTCAAGACTGTATCGTTTCTGGTAATGCTTCAGGATATAATCTTGATGCTATAGAAATAATAAACGCTTCTTCTAAGAATATTATAAGTAGATGTATGAGCGTACTCAATCAAGCGCCAAGCAGTATATGTAATGGCCTTGTAATTGATGCTACGAGCAATAATAATATGATTTTAGACTCTAATATTTCTGAAAATGCTGGTGATAATGACGATGATTCTTATGGGGCCAACGTTGACAGCAACGGAGTAGGAAACGTATTTATTAATGTGAGAGCATATAATAATGGCGCACTTGAGAATCACCAGTTGTTTGGTGTACCATCTGGTTCACAAGTGGCATTGACACCACAAGCTATGAATGGATCAGCGGGCCCATTTGCCAATGCTAGCATAGTACCGTAATCCTTTTGTAGATACATTTAAATAACAGGCTGGCTTCCTAAAAAGAGCCAGCCTGAGCCTTTGGATTTACTGGTCAGTTTAGTTTATAATAATCTTTTCTTATGATATGGAACATTACAACCCAGGAGCATCTATGAAAAAATCAGTATTAATAGGTTGTTTAACATTATGTGCATTTCAACTTAAAGCGATGGATTCTCGCTTTCATCCTAGAGTGATACAAACAAACTATGTTACTAAGTTGCCAGATGGGCCAAAGTTAATGCTATCTAATTATAATCGTGAGAATCCACTCAATGAAGAAGATATCAATAAAATACTTAAAGTAGCTGCTGATAAACTCAGTATCTATGCTATTGATTTGAAAGATTCAAATCTAAAGACAATACCACTTAGTCTTACTGCATTCAGAGATCTTAAAGAACTTGATTTATCCAATAATAATCTGACTAATGTGTCAATAATACTTAAGATGATAGGACAATTAGACTCTTTAGATCTTTATGACAATAGTAATTTAAAATTAACTGCTCAAGACATGCTGCTATTCAAAGAACAGCTCGAATCAAGAGTTAAATGGGAAGGTTTAAGAACAGGTCTCAATTGCAAACAACCTTGGTATCGTTTTGCTAGGTGTTGTTTAACAGAAGAACAGAAGAATACTCTTGGAGAATATCAAAAAGAATTTGGTGATAAATTTAAGATTGTTTTTGAATATTAAAAATTTATATCGAATATCCGTGGACTCATTCTACTTTTGAGAAAAACTGATTTTGATTTATCCTATAGAAAATAATTTTTCAGATGAAAGCATGCCATGAGTTCCAAAAAAAATACTTTTTACGTTACGACTCCCATTTATTACGTTACAGCCAAACCTCATTTAGGCTCATTGTACTCAACGTTATTAGCTGATGTTGCTGCACGTTGGAATAAATTACTGGGGAAAAAAACATTTTTCTTAACCGGTACCGATGAACACGGACAAAAGATAGCCCAAGCAGCGCAAAATGCTGGCATGGAACCCAAAGCTTTTGTTGATAGTTTTATTGAGGCGTACCATCATCTGTGGAAGCTCTATTCAATTGAATATAATAAATTTATTCGTACTACCGATCATGAGCATGTAAAAGCTGTTCAGCATTGGATTACGTTGCTTGAACAAAAGGGCGATATTTATAAATCCTTTTATAAAGGTTGGTATTGTACGCCGTGTGAAACATTTTTGACCGAAACAGATATTAATGGTCCAATGCCATCATGTCCTACGTGTGGACGTCCTACACAGATAGTTTCTGAAGAAAGTTATTTTTTTAAATTAGCTAAATATCAAGATCGTTTACTTGAATTGTATGAAAAACATCCTGACTTTATTATTCCCAAAGAGCGAGCACAAGAGGTTATTAACTTCGTGCGTTCTGGTTTAAAAGATTTAAGCATTTCGCGTACTACAATTACCTGGGGCATCCCATTTCCTCATGATCCATCCCATGTGACGTATGTGTGGGCAGATGCGTTAAATAATTATATTACCGCGATAGGCTGGGGTGATCCTCACAGAACTCAAGAATTTAAAACCTGGTGGCCAGCTAACTTACAGATTTTAGGTAAAGATATTATTCGTTTTCATGCGGTGTATTGGCCAGCATTTTTGATGGCCACAGAGCTTGAAGTACCAGAACATCTATTAGTCCATGGATGGATTAAGATCAATGCGCAAAAAATGTCTAAATCATTTGGCAATGTGGTTGATCCAGTTTTGCTTCATAATGATTATGGAACAGATCCTGTGCGCTATTATTTAACACGCTATATGGCAATAACTCATGACAGTGAATTCAGCATTGCTGATTTAGAGCAAAAAATCGGCTCTGATCTTGCTAATGATCTTGGGAACTTATTAAATCGCATGTTGTTGTTAGCTGAAAAACATAATGTAAAATCTGTAACACACAAAGGGCCATGGAATGCACAGGCTGCTGCATTAAAAGAAGCTGGTACCAAGCTTGTGGGTGTTTATGCACAGGCAATGGATGAATACATGTTCCATATAGCCCTTGCACATGTATGGAAATTTATTAATGATACGAATGCATATTTCCATGCACGCGAGCCATGGAAATTGGCTAAAGATCATAAAGCAGAATTTGAAGAAGTGTTAAGCGCTACATGCCATAGCTTGTATACAACAGCCATTCTTTTATGGCCTGTAATGCCGCAGAAGATGGAGTTGTTGTTGCAAGCATTGGGCAAATCTCTTTCAATAGGCCAAAATTATGGCGAGATACTTGCACGTTCTCCATGGAACGAAACATTTACTCTTAATAAAATTGAACCATTATTTCACAAACCAGAACCTAAGGTTGAAAAAACTATGGAAAAAATAGAAGTAGCACCAGTGAATCATATATCTATTGATGATTTTACCAAAGTTGAGCTTATTGTTGGTACTATTAAAGAAGTGAACGAAGTTCCGAAGTCTGAAAAATTATATCAATTATCTGTTGATTTCGG
>CAZJQM010000090.1:0-3687 GCA_964548355.1 uncultured Pseudomonadota bacterium | reverse complement strand
ATACGAGCTATGATCAAACACCTTGCGCTTGTTATGGACGGCAATCGTCGTTTGGCTAAAAATCAAGGTCTTAATCCCTGGATTGGCCACAGTAAAGGAATGGATGCTGTTAAGCACTCTGTCGAGTTCTGCATAGAGAAAAAGATACCCTATCTTTCCTTGTATGTTTTTTCGCTTGAAAACTTTAAACGTTCCCCTCAAGAGATAAGCTTTCTCTTTGATTTATTGGTCAAAGAAGGGGCACGATGGCTTGATGATTTGATTAAAAATGATGTAAAAATACGGTTTTTAGGTGATCGGTCATTGTTTCCATCAAGCGTAGTTCCTACCATTGAAAAGATGGAAAAAGCTACCAGCTCGGGAAAAGCATTAGAGACCAATCTATTATTTTGCTACGGTGCACAACAAGAAATTATTAATGGCATTAAGCATATAGCGCAAAAATTTAAACAAGGTGTAATCAAAGAAGATGATATTAATGATACGTTATTGCGTTCTTATTTATGGACACAAACTACACCTGATCCGGATCTGATCATTCGCACAGGTGGTCGTCAACGGTTGAGCAACTTTCTGCTGTATCAAGCGGCGTATAGTGAAATACATTTTCTTGATTGTCTGTGGCCTAATATTAAAAAAGAAGATTTAGCCCAAGCTTTAGACAGATTTGAACTAGCTCAAAGGAACTTTGGAACATGAAGCATACGGTAACGGTACTAGGCGAAGGGGCTTGGGGAACTGCTGTTGCTCTGCTGCTAGCATCAAAGGGTCATCGCGTTATTCTCTGGTGCCATAATGAACAGAATGCCAAAGCTCTTGCAACAACGCGTAAAAATGAGATCTATTTTCCTGAGCATAAACTGGGTGATTTAATTGAACCTACTGCTGATATGCAGCATGCTCTGTCTTCCCGTTATATTTTTGAAGCAATTCCCGTTAAATATTTACGTTCAGTTTTACAGCAAGCGCGCTTGCATGCGCGCACAGAGCATGTATGGATTTCATTAAGTAAGGGAATTGAACAGCATACATTGCTTTTCCCTTCACAGATTATTAAAGAACTTATTCCACAGTTATCAGCTATAGCTGTTGTGTCAGGGCCTAGCTTTGCACAAGAAGTAGCTGAACAAAAAATTACTGCATTAACTGTTGCTGCACAAGATTGTGATGTTGCCATTCAGATACAAAAGATGGTGGCATCATCATATATCAAGCCGTATACATCAACTGATATGATTGGTGTGCAAGTAGGTGGAGCGCTTAAAAATGTTATATCGCTGGGTATAGGTATTGCCCATGGGGCCAAACTGAGCGAAAATTCTAAAGCATTTTTATTTACGCGCGGATTTCGTGAGATATTGTTGTTAACAAAGCTTTTAGGTGGGCGACAAGAAACCCTCATGGGGTTGTCAGGTATTGGCGATCTTGTAATGTCTGCATACGGTATTCTAGGACGTAATCGTGCATGTGGCGAACTGTTGGGTTCGGGAATGTCATTAGCTGAGGTATCTAAAAAATATGATGTGCTGCCTGAAAGTATCAATACCGTAAAGTCTGTGTATGAAATGGCGCAAAAATATGAGGCAGAGATGCCGGTATGTACTGGGATATATCGCTGTGTGTATGAGCGCTATTCTATGCAAAAGTTATTAAATGAATTAATGCAAAGTCCGTTAGAACAAGAATGCTAAAAAAAAGGGGGACGTTTTTACGTCCCCCTTTAAACTATTCTTAGTCTTAGTTTTTCAACCAATGTTAATTATTAATTCTGGTGTTAATCCGCGTGCATCTAATTCTTGTGCGGACTCTACTATGCGATCGAATTGAACTTCAAAAAAGTTGAGAACCATAGCTTTAGTTTGGGTATTGTCTGTAACGGCACTTATCTTGTCTATAGATTCTGTAATTAGATTGATGATATTTTCCCAGGTTTGTGCATCAGAAGGATTTTTTTTGCTGATAGCTAATGATAAACGTAGGGCACTAGGTTGTATATTGTGATCAATAAAACCAGTGACGCTTGCAGCACCATGAACGGTATGGTCGAGATGCTGATCAAGGGCATTAATAGCTGCCTTGTATGCTTTTTTTAATTCCGGATCATTCCATGGACGTGTAGATGCGCTTTGTAGTTCTTTAAAAATAGAAACAAGATTGTCCCAAATATCTTGAGTATAAACATCATCGTGGGTGAGTGTGATGTTGAGTGCGATAGTATCAAACTTGTTTTTTGCTTCTTCAAATGATTGTACGGGATTTTGTGTACCTTCTTGAGCAATAAGTTGAGATGAAATCAACAATAACGATAATGAAAATAGTTTACATGTATTCATAGAAATACCCTTTTTTTTGTAGGTGAATATATAGAGCAGGATATTCTTTTTTACCTGATTAATCTATAGAGAAAGTTTTAGATTAGTCTGTTTGAAGTTCAATAGAACAATTACAACTAACTCCGACATTATCTCGTAAACTTAATGATGCTAAGCACATTTCTCTGAATGGTATGAGTGATGGGTTTGATTTATCAGCAGTGAGTGCTTTAGTTGCGTCAGTATAAAGCTTTACAATACCAGCCCAATATCTCTCATTATTAAGAAGCTTTGAAATAATCAATTGCATCTTAACTGTTGTAGGTATTTGATCGAATGTGGGCTTGATATATGGGATTGGTTGCGAATCATTGGCTGAATTATAAACCGCTTTGAGCGTAAGGCCAACTGGAAAATGATGTTCAGTAATATACTTAATATATGATTCTAATCCTTTTTCAATATATGGTTCTAATTCCTTTTTACTCTCAGCAAGTTCTTGAGCTGTTAATATTTGTACAGTACGGTCAAGGAGCTGGAGCCATGCGATCTTAGAAGTGTTCGCATTTTTATGCATAGTGTAGCTAACCATGATCTTTACAATTTCTTTTCTTTGTTCTGCAGCAGAACTTGGATCAGGCGGAGCAAATAGAGAAACAGAATAGCCGCATACTACGAATAACATGTACATTATTTTCTTCATAACAATTCCCCCATGACTGTAACCCCTATTACATTTCTTTTAGCATAAATAATGTGGAGAGGAGAAAACAAGAGATGCTTATTCTAATTGCAGCTGAACATGTAATGATTTTTGTAGATCAACTAATGAACCAGGCAATGGTTTTTGATCGACAATAATACAAGCGTCGCACGTATGATTTTCGGGAACTTCTTGTGTGTGAAAGACTTTATAGGTAATAGGATATCCCTGGAATAGTTCTTTGACGTCACGAACTAAAGAATTTTTCAGATTAGGGAATAATGAAAGTCGATGATTCCCTGCACTGATATACAAGGTCATTGAGCGTTGTTCAAGCGGTGTTTTAGGCACGGGCAGTTGTCCTAAACAGGTACCTTGTGGATATTGAGAATGAATGTAATGTTTCTTTGCTCTTATCTGTAATTTGTTTAAGAGTGAATTGGTTTCTTGTTCAGATTTTCCACGCACATCGGGTGTTGAAAGTGGTTTCGGTTTTTGAGAAATAACAAGATAGACAGATTGATTAACTTTTATCGTATGCCCGGGCGGTGGTGTTTGGTCCAAGATAATGCCAGGTTCGACATCTTTTTCTTCTTTTTCAACAAGTATGCGAGGATTAAGATTGTGGTCAGAAAGAATTTTAATAGCTTGTGTGACTGTGAAACCGCCAAG
>CAZJQM010000089.1:0-3727 GCA_964548355.1 uncultured Pseudomonadota bacterium | reverse complement strand
TTTCAAATTGTTCAGTGTTCTATGGTAGTGAGGAATCTCCAGTGAATATTAAATCGACGCAAGATCTTGTTAATCTTTTTCCCAAATCAGTGGAAGAGATAAAATCGCGTGCTGCAACTCTCAAAGCTGAAGCATCTAAACGCATTGATGAAATTATTAAAATAGCAGCGGAACAACGCACCTATGCAAATACGGTAGCTGCATTTGACCGTGCAATCTATCATATGAGATGTGGTTTAAATCCACTCAGTTTCTTAAAACAAGTAAGCACTGATGCTGCTATACGTAACGCAAGTAATGAGCAAACACTTGAAATGCAAAAATTTTCTATCGATGTTTTTTCTAATAACGCAGCATTGTACAAAGCTATCAAAGAATATGCTCAAGGTAATGCCAAAAAAGAACAACTGACATCCGTGCAGCAGCGATTTTTAGATGAAACGCTAGATGATTTTAAACGCAGTGGGCTTGATCTTCCAGAAGATAAACAACCGCAAGCTGCAGCTTTAAATAAAGAACTTGCTGAACTTTCATTGGAATTTAGAAAAAATATTGATGATGATACACGCACAGTTTCTGTCACACTCGAAGAACTTAAAGGTGTTCCTGCTGATTTTATTGGTAAATTGAAAAAGAAAGATCAATATTATTTATTAGGCCTGGACAGAGAAACTAGCACAGTTATTGCTGAACAATGCGATGTAGAGTCAACGCGCAAACAATATTATGAGCTTTCTGCTCAACGTGCATATCCAGTTAATATGAAAGTTTTAGATGCTCTTATTGCTCAGCGTGATGAATATGCGCGATTGCTAGGCTTTAAAAGTTATGCTGCATTTGATTTAGATAATCAAATGGCAAAATCAGTTGACCGTGTTCAAAAATTTGTCGGCGATCTTTTTGAGCGTGCTGCTATAAAAGCAGAACAAGAATATAAAGAATTTATAAGCAACTTGCCGCAAGGTGTTAGTCTAACATCTGAGGGTAAAATGAAGCCATGGGATATGGCATACATTGGATATCAGCTTAAGAAAACAAAATATAATGTAGATGAAGAAGAAATTTCCCATTATTTCCCTGTTGAACAAACAATTAAAGGTTTGATCAGTATCTTTGAACAGTTCATGAGCATCAAGATTCAAGAACAACCAATTAATGGCTTATGGCACCAAGACGTGAAGTTACTTCAGGTGTATGATCAGCAAGGTCAGCGTTTACGCGGTTATATTATTCTTGATCTGTTCCCACGAGATAATAAGTTCTACCATTTTGCTTCGTTTGATATGGTTAAACCAATCAAAGTCAAAGATTCTATTACGCCTGCAGTCAACGTGGTGGTTGGTAATTTCCCAAAACCTTCTGCAGACCGTCCTTCCTTGCTTAAGCATATGGATGTAAGAACATTTTTCCATGAATTTGGCCATGCTATTCATGATCTGTTAGGTGCTTGTGAAATTGCATCATTTGCTGTTTATAATGTTAAACTTGATTTTGTAGAGCTTCCTTCCCAAATGCTTGAACGCTGGATATGGGATAAAGATATGCTTAAAAAGATTTCACATCATTATAAAACCGGAAATCCATTGCCTGATGCACTGATCAATAAGAAAATTGCACTGAAGAATTTGAGTGTTGGTAATTTCTATGTCCGCCAAATGCTTCTTTCCCGCATATCATTAGACTTCTTCTTAGAAGGTGCACAAAAAGATACTGATGCAATGGTACATCAGCTGTACGCAAAGTTTCTGCCGCACATAGCGCTGAGTGATAAAAATCATTTCCAAACAAATTTTGGTCATTTAGCAGGCTATGATGCTCGTTATTATGGTTATGCATGGTCTGAAGTTTTTGCCGCTGATATTTTTGCCCGCATTAAAGAAGCAGGATTGTTAAATCCTGAAATTGGTCAAAAGTACGTAAATTGCATTTTAGCACCAGGTGGTAGCGTTGATCCTAATGAATTATTAAAGAATTTCTTAGGCCGCGAACCAAATTCTGATGCATTCTTTAGTGAGATGGGCCTGAACCTTGTTCCCCAAGCTTCTCTTCAAGAAGTTTACGCAGCATAGGTTTTTTAGATTTGATGCCTTCTGAATCTGTAAACTCTTTTAATTCTTGAAGCCGTTTATTTAAATCAGGCTTATTATGCAACTCTGAAATTATTTGTTGTGCTACAGCACCGGTCGGTTGACTTGGTGCTGTTTGCGCAGCAGGCTGTTCAGCTTTATCGACGACGGGAGTTGATACGGCAGGTGTTGCTTCAACTTGTGGAGCAAGAGGAACAGCAGCAGGTTTTTCAACTGTTGGTTGAGTGGTCGGTTGTTGGGCCGGTGAAGCACCGCATGCTTTAAGAAGTTGATTTATTTTCCCATCAAGGGTATCAAGTTTTTGTTCAATTTCTCCCAAATGTGATAACACTTCTTGTCCCATGCCTTGGCGCAATGCATTAACATCAAGGGCTTGAGTCTTTTGTGGTTGTGCTTGAGTTTGTGGTTGATTTTGTGGCGTTGCTGCCGGTTTGTTGATGTCGAGTAACCCTAAAATTTCTTCTGTAGACAATGTAGATGCTGGGGAAGATGATTTAGTCAAAGCTTGTTGAGATGCCATGGTTGTCATATGCGGTAATGAAAGACAGAGTGTTAACATTAATCTTTTCATGTTTTTCCTTAATATAGACCAGGTAATAAATTAAACGTGGATGCTGACGGCTTGGGAACTTTCATAAGATGGGCAAGCGAAACGGTCATTTGTTGCATCCATACATGATCGAGAATTATTTTATTTTCTAAAATGCCTTGGCGATAAATCATCAATGGTACATGTGTATCATAGAAATAAGGCGTACTATGAGACGTGCCACGTGGATGATCGGTAAGCAAGCAATAGGGATATGTTTGGCAGATAAGGTCACCACTTCTGCCTTTAAAAATCTGATTTTTACAAAATGCTTCAAGTTCATTAACACCTAAATGGTAATTGGATTTTTCTAGTTCTTTATAAGACCATACGCGTTTAATACCAGGATGCTGTTCAAGATATTTTTTTAAATCTTTATAGATAGATCGTTGAGTTTTTTTATCTAATTTTTTGAACACTGCTTTGTCAAAATAAAACTGGTTGGGGTGGTAAGCAGCAACTAACCCATCGATATCATATTTTTTTTTAATGAGCTCATTCATTTTTTTAATCAGAGGTGGAGTATAAATGCGTCGGGCAGGTGTATAGCCCATGTCGTGTACAAGTTCGGGTATATGCATGGTGCCATGGTCAGCAGTAAGTACAAAAACTACATTCTGGGTACCAACTTTTTTTTGAGCATATGACATGAGATCTGCAAGTTGTTTATCCATATGATACAGGAGATCAATAGCCTCTAAGCTATCAGGTCCAAATGGATGGGCTGCTTTATCGAGACTACTGCATGAAACCCATAAGAGCATTTGATCAACTTTTTGATTATCTATGTATTCATCAAGGCATGTTTTTGCAAAATCGATAAGAAGCTGGTTGCCTGCAGGAGATTTGGCATAGAGTTCGAATCTTCCTCTGTAATTTTCATCATCACCTTCAGCAGCTACTTCTTGATCAAGAGGAATATCGGTTCCTGCGAGTGTGCGTAATGATTTTGTCGTAAATCCCCATGACCCAGCATAATCATAGTTGGTGATATCCGTAAAAGCATAGGCAGCGCTGTTTTTTGCATATAAGAGAGGCCAAGCAACATGGG
>CAZJQM010000088.1:0-3832 GCA_964548355.1 uncultured Pseudomonadota bacterium | reverse complement strand
CCTAGGTTTGGGACATGAGGTGTGGATGGCACGCCACGCAATAGGTAAAGATTACTTTGGCGTATTGTTACCCGACGATATCGTTGTTGGACAAACACCAGGCCTTGCTCATCTTATACGTATTGCGCGTCAGGAAAAAGGGTCGGTCATTGCCGTACAAGAAGTACCAGCAGAATGTGTATCTTCTTACGGAATTATTGGGGTGAGAAAGCAGATTACACCCAACTTATTCCAGGTTTCACATTTGGTTGAAAAGCCAGACCAAAAAAACGCTCCATCGAACTTAGCTATTATCGGCCGCTATGTACTTTCACATAAAATCTTTGCTTCATTAGAAGAGATTTCAAGCTATGCGGTAGGCGAATTACAGCTTACTGATGCCATCGGGCACATGATGAAGAATAATGAGAAGGTCTTTGCCTATAAAATACAGGGTACACGCTATGACGTTGGCACCCCTATAGGTTGGATTAAGGCCGTTATAGGTATATCGCTCCAAGACCCGGTTTATGGTCCCCATATCAAAAAATACCTCAATGACATGTACGGCGTAGACTCTTTTTTGTACAACCATACCAAGAATATTGAACATACTCTGTAAAAACGCTTAATTATCAGCTTTAGAAGCCTTCTTCCCAACCATATATTTACAATCTGAATACCAATTGAGTATTATGAAAGTAAATACCCAAGGAGAGTATGTATGGTTGCAAGACAGTTTGTGCATATAACATTAAGTCTTTTACTTATGTTGAGTAGCGTTCCATTTGTAAACGCTCCTGTTCCATTTGAACAAATACCAGAAAAAACCTCTGCCATTCAGCAAGAAAGCTTTTTACAAAAGTATGGCTATAAAATTGGTGCTGCCCTAGCAGCTTTAGCAGCAGCTGTGGCATATTACCTCAATCTACCGGAAGCTGAACCTGTTCAAGCCGGACCAAGAGAAAAACGTAAGCCTACACCTCGACGACAACCTAGACATCAGGTTGCAACAACCAAAGAAGCATTTGCAGCTGCAAGAAGAATCGGTGATACCGCCTTAAAACAGTGGATCGATAAAGGTTTAGACGTTAATTTGCGTGATGAACATAACAATACACTGCTTATGGAAGCTGCAAAGCACGGACGCATAACGAATCTCGAATTATTATTAGAACAACCTGGTATTGATATTAATGCACAAAATAATGATGACAATACCGCTCTTATGTTAGCTGCTCAAGCAGGAAAACTTAAGACTGTGCAAGCATTACTGCTCAAACATGCCGATAAAAATATGACAAACCAACAAGGCAAAACAGCCAAAGATTTAACAACAAATGATGCAATACAAGGATATATCGATCGAGCTGGGTAAGGAGCATTAATGAAGTTAAATATACATCTAGCTCTTTGCTTACTAATTATTAATCCTCTTTATAGTGCACAACCGACAACACCATCTTTACTTGAAAATAAAGAAATTCAACAAACCCAAGAACAACAAAAAAAAGAACCTACTTTCACTCAGAAAGTAGAACAACTATGGGAAAAATCTAAAACATACCTAGCAACTATTGTAACGGCCATTGCTCTTGCACGTGCACTATCTCGTGCGCCTACATTGGAAGAACAAAAACCTTTTCAACAGAAGATTATTCATTTCCCAGTTCCTACAAAGCAACGGCCCAACTTTGTCACGCTCATAACAGTTTTTGCAGCGGTAAGAAATGGAAGGCTCCATATCTTACGCCATTATATTGAAGAGCATCATGAAAATCCCAATATGACCGATGATAATGGTAACACGTTACTTATGGCCGCAGCAGCAAGCGGTAATACCAATATTGCCCGTTATTTACTGTCAAACCCATATGTTAACATTGAGGCACGTAATAAGAATAATGATACTGCCCTGATCATAGCTGTAAGAGATTTACAGCCGCAGATTGTAAAGGACTTACTTATCGCAGGAGCCAATTCTTATGCTACCAATACCCAAGGACAATCTGCTTATACGATTTCAGTGAACAATCAAGTTATTAGAGATCTCATAATTAATAGAAGCTATTTAAGAAAAGAAGTTCCTCAATGGTTACAAATCAGGAGGGCCCATGGTTATTAAGTTAATATATTTCATCATGATCAATTTGCTTATTAATCCGATTGCTACCAAAGCAATTACTCCAACACTTGAACTTCATAAACAAGAAGAATTAAGAACAGAGCAAACTCCAAAGCGACTTAAAAAGCCAGAACCTACAACTTTGCAAAAATATCGGGCAGAAGTATTAACTTTGTTTACCTCTATAGCTTTAGCCGCAGCTTTATATTTTGCTCCTGAGATGCGCTATGCAAAAAGAACACCAGATTATATGCGATATCCAACAGAGTTTATGCCTAACCCATTACAGCCAGCAAAACCTTTACTAAAATCTAAAAAAGTTAAACCTGTTCGAGCAGTCCAAGAAACAACTCATAATCTTATAAACAAAACTAGATTATTCGACGCTGCTGATTATGGAGATTTATCGATAGTTAGGCATTATATTGAAAATCTTCGCATGAATCCTAATATTAAACGGATAAATAGATTGCAAGAACCGTTATTAGCCGTTGCTGCTAAAGAAGGAGATATTAATTTACTTACGTATTTATTATCACGACCAGGCATAAATCTTAATGTTCGTGATAAATATAATAATACCCCACTCATATATGCAGCTATTAATGGTAACGCACAAATTGTAAGCGAACTCTTAAAATATATAGATCCATCTACCATAAACTCCACAAATGATGCAGGCAAAACAGCTCTTATGTATGCAAAAAAATATGGATACCAATCTATTGTTGAGCTACTGGTAAGCAAAGGTACTTTTATTCCAAGTACAAGCTATAAACCGCAACCGATGCTCTCCGCTCCAACTTTAT
Source organism: uncultured Pseudomonadota bacterium (assembly GCA_964548355.1). Taxonomy (GTDB): domain Bacteria; phylum Babelota; class Babeliae; order Babelales; family JABCYS01; genus CAZJQM01. The sequence continues at coordinate 919 of CAZJQM010000088.1, read as the reverse complement.
CGCCTCAACAAAAAGAATTTATTGAGAACGCACGTCCATATTCAGGTTTTGCCAAATCGGAAATGGAAAGAGCAAAACGTCATTCAGAACTTCTTAATAAAAGAAAACGTGGACCTTTAAGTACAAAATAACAAATCCAAAGTTTCTCCAGCCTCCATATTATTGCTATTTGTGATCAACATTGGGTACGATTGTTAGTGACAACAATGCAGATTGAAAATAAAGGGGAAGGGGAAAAAATGAAAAAAATGTGGGCTTTTACGCTTATTTTAGGATTAATAAGCCTTGCTCAAGCCTGTCCGACTTGTGTCAGTTCAGCGCACGATTACTCACCACCATTTTTTAGCGATGAGTATTACCGCATTACTGAAGAACAAGATGAGCAAGTAATGAGAAACATACGTGTTAACTCACAAGAGAAGGATGGCGATGAAGAAGCTGAACATTTTTCCGATATTAACACTAATAACAACAATTAATCTTTTTGGTGCAACAGGTTGCGTCGACCACAGTTATCATATGAAACTGGATACATATTATGAAAGTATTGATCCTGCCGTTTTAAATCTTAATGCATTGTACCATGATCCAGATGAACGCCCTTTAGATTCTAAAAAATATCGACCTGTTTATAATTGCACATGCCCATGCAACGAGTATGTAATTACCGAAGATCGAGGCTTTTGCGCCAAGTGCCTCCATTTTGGCAGAGCTGATCGCAAATACACACAAAATAATACACAAGAACCATTACAAAGCGAACTCGATCAGTTTGCACTGCTTAAGAAAGTAATTGATGAGCGTAAGGCACAAGAGAAGCAGGAACTTAAGCAAGCTCAGCAAGCAGGTTAAATAAGATTAATATTCTTGTGCCCATGGGGATGCTTACATCTCACATCACGCATAAGAAGCGGGATTA
>CAZJQM010000087.1:0-3911 GCA_964548355.1 uncultured Pseudomonadota bacterium | reverse complement strand
AAATTGTTGCACAACTTAATGATGAAAAAGATATTCAAGCTGTACTTACCGGTATTAACAATGCACAACAACTACGCTCTATTCTTGCAACACTGGACACCAAAAAACAAGCTATGCTCATGGGTCATGCTGTTACCATGCCCGTTGTCGTACAAACACGGGAATATGATGAAGAGTTTTACCGCGCTATGAGCCCGCATGTAACTCATAAAGATATAGAAACATTTATGCAGGAGATGTTTTAGTTATTGTATCGAATGCAATTTGTGCAATCGTTTGAGCTTCCTCGAATGATCCTATTCTTAATCTTTCTAAATGATCTTCGCCAAGTGATAGATTCATTTCCTCTGCAGAGGGATGATTTAAACCGGATATCATTTCACCCAATCTTAAAGTAATTGCATGAGAATATGCTGCTTTCAAATCAAGAGGATATCCTAACTCCTTGAGGTGGGTTAAAATATAATGCCGAGCTCCATATTTAGCATTAAACGCTTCTCTATCCTTATCTGAAAGTTCACTATTTCGATTTGCAATCTGTAAAGCCCCATCAGAAAGAGCCTTATCTGCTTCTAATAGTAAAAACATTTGTCCAAGATATATAAGATCAGGAAGAGGTAGTTTCTTCTTTTTAGAACACCTCACAGCATTTAAAAATGCTGCTTTCAAACACACACGAGTACGAATAATATCATTAGGCACGTTATCCTTATTATCAAACAGATCTACCATCTTACAATATTCAGGAGACTTAAAGTCCACAAGCATTGTATCAATGGTCCTACACATTATCATACATATTGTATGTATCATTTTTCCCTTATCATCTACTAAACGTTGATTCTCGCCAGCTACCTTTTCTTGTATGCTTAATATGCGCGGCTTCCAGAGTGGTCGTTTAAGACTCTGACTTTCTAATTTTTTAAACAAAGCACGTTCTGCAGATTGTATTGAACCAACTTGATCTGATGCTGCGCACATTAACCTGTAAATAAATTTTATATGATCGATATTTGAGAACTTTGCTTTTACAAGTAATGCGCTTGCTAAATCAAAACAGTATTGGCCACCCTCAATTACTTCATCCCAGTTCAGTAGGACTTCGGCTATAATATCCACATCAGTTGTAATCTTTAAGATATTGTCAGCTACCTCGCTGGCTGCCATTCTTATTTTAGCAGTTTTAACATCCTGAGATGCTTTTTTATCTGCATAATAGCTACATACCTCATGAACCGATCCATATATCGCATTGGTTAATTGTTCTTTTATAGTATCGGCACGTTGTTCTTTGAAGCTTCTGTGACCTGGTTCAATCATTTGTGGATTTTCTTCTATCTCCATACCCAAACAGTATGAAGCAAAGAATAGAACTTGAAGCACGAACAATTGTTTCATGATAACCCCACATTGTAACTACTGGTAATTCTGGCTGATACCAGGTAATATATTCTAAGTTGACAGAAATGGAAAATAATATAGTTCCAAAAGGCTTTTCTTGTGAAAAACATATTAAAATTTTCTGCTTTTATAGCCGTAGTTATTCTTCTTATTGTCATGTACCGTTCTAAGTTCTCAACACGGCAAGAAGTCTCTGCTGATACCTTAATTGTAGGCACCAATGCAGAATTTGCTCCTTTTACATTTATTGAAGCCGACAACATTGTTGGTTTCGATATTGATTTGATCAAAGAAGTTGGCAAGCGCTTAAACAAAAAAACTATACTCAAAGACATGCCTTTTGAAACTCTTTTACCTGAGCTACAAATGGGCAAAATCCATATGATAGCTGCAGGTATGACCCCTACGCAAGAACGTGCCAAAAAAGTACTGTTTAGCAAAGCATATCTGGAAGGCGAACCATTAGTAGTTGTAAGTCTTAAAGTTCACCCTGCTATTACAAGCCTTGATGACCTTGTAGGCAAGAAAGTAATTGTTAATGATGGATTTACTGCAGACTATTACATGTCCGCTTATGAGGGACCTGATCTTATACGTTTACCAACAACAGCAGAAGCTATGCTTGCGTTACGCAATGGCAATGCATATGCCTATGTAACAGCATATACTCCTGTTAAATCTTTTATTGAAAAAAATATCACCGAGTTTTCTATATTCCCTATCGAAGGTACGCGAGAATCAACAGCATTTGGCATTTCAAAAGAATATCCGTCACTTGTACCACAAGTTGATCAAGCTCTTGATGAGATTGAAAAAGACGGAACGCTTGGATTGCTTAAAAAGAAATGGGGCTTGTAATGTTCTTTGATGTTGAATTATTTAAATCATCATTTCCTTTATTATTACGTGGCGCACAAGTTTCCTTATACATCGCATTGCTGTCATGTACCATTGGTTTAACACTAGGAACTCTTCTTGCACTCTTACAAAAACAAAAAAATATAATCATACGCCTTATTGTTGGAACGTACGTAACCATTATTCGTGGTACGCCGATGCTTATTCAAATTTCTTTTTGGTATTTTGCATTGGGCTTGGAACCTTTTATTGCTGCAGTAATTGGTATTGGTTTAAATAGCGGTGCATATGTCAGCGAAGTTATTCGTTCAGGCATACAATCTGTTGGCAAAGGACAAATTGAAGCAGCACGCGTATTAGGGCTTACAAAATTGCAAGTTGCTCGTTTCATTGTTCTACCTCAAGCAATTAGAAGTGTTTTACCAGCTCTTGGCAATGAACTGATAACTATTATCAAAGATACAGCTTTAGCAAGTACTATTGGTGTTGTAGAACTCTACCGTCAAGCATCATACATCAGAGGCCGTACCTATGATGTTATTACGCCTTATTTTGCTATGGCACTTATTTATTTATTCATGACAACTACACTTTCTGTGTTGGTTACTCGTCTTGAACGAAAGTTAAATCGTCATGTTAAAAGTTGAGCATTTAAGCAAAAGTTTTAATGGAAAAAAAATTTTAGATAATGTTTCTTTTGATATCCGCAAAGGACACATCGGACTTTTTTTAGGCCAATCTGGTGTAGGCAAATCAACATTGTTACGCATATTCAATAATCTTGAAACATATGATTCAGGCGTCATTTCCCTCAACGGCAAAGAGTTAGATTTATCTAAAGTCAATACAACTCATACTGTTGGCATGGTTTTTCAACAATTTAATTTATTTGAACATTTAACGGTAAAAGAAAATATCACGTTAACATTGATTCAAGTCATCCATAAATCTGAACGTGAAGCTAACAAAATTGCACTTGAGCTTTTACAACATTATAACTTAGAAGACAAAGCTGATCAGTTTCCATCGCAGCTTTCTGGCGGTCAAAAACAACGTCTTGCACTTGCGCGTACACTTGCAACACATCCTGAAGTAGTGTGCTTGGATGAACCAACATCCGCGTTAGATCCTATGCTTACCAACTACGTTGCAAAAAATATTCAAGAACTTGCACATGAAGGTTTAACCGTGTTGGTTGCAACACATGATATTTCATTGTTACAAAGATTATCATGCACCATTTATTTAATGCAGCACGGCAAAATTATTGAACGTGCATTATCATCTGACTTTCAAAATAATCCAAATGAATTTCCACATATACATAGATTCATTCAAGGAATCTAAAAAGTTTTCAAAAAATGATATGCACAAAAATGTTGCAAATTATTTTCTTGACATCGCGGGGTGCGGTTGTTAGGATTTTTCGTGGTAAAAATTTTTATAGGTCCCTGAACGAACAATACGTTAAAGTATTGTTCACCCCCCTAACCCTTCAGCTTAGTTCTTAAGTTGAGGGGCTTTTTTTTGCTTAATCTTTAAACGAAAAAATTATTTCCGTATTTTTTTCGCTAACTCGTGAGTTGATACAATAGCTTGTTCAAACCGTTTTATAATTTGAGTGCCTGTTGCATCAAGAACTCCATGATGAA
>CAZJQM010000086.1:0-3948 GCA_964548355.1 uncultured Pseudomonadota bacterium | reverse complement strand
TGTTCAAAAAACATGCCGTCTAACCTGCCAGCTGCTACATATGACTGGTCTAAGGCTGCAGCGCCCAGCAATCTCATAGAATATGATTGTTGGCTAAGCATGAGAACAGTCTCAAAGAGCTTTTTGTCCCCTTCGTTTTTCCCGTAAGGGATACAAAAGAGAAGGAAGCTCTCTTTAATAGATTTAACCTGGGAAACCCGTATACGTTGCTCATTCAGCCAAGCACCTTTGCCCCGCACAGCCCAGAAGAACTCATTAAGCAGTGGCTGGTATACGCATCCTAATATGGGCTTATTTTTATAAGTTAAGGCAACTGAGATACAAAAATGGGGCAGCCCATAGGCGAAATTGGTTGTCCCATCCAGAGGATCTATAACCCAACAATAGTCATTAGAGCCTTGTTTGTGACCATTTTCTTCAGCAAAAAAGCCAACACCTGGTTCTAGTTTTGAAAGATGTTCTATAAGATAAGACTCAGATTCAGTATCGGCTATCGTGACAAAGCCCGCACCCTTCTTTTCAACTCTTTGTAAGGGCTTAAATCGATAAGAAAGTATGATGTCGCCAGCCTGCCTCATAATGCGCTCTACATGAAAGCGCAATTGTGCTTCATCCATAGATGCCCTTAAGAGAGCTTAAACTCTTCACGAGGTTGAATGCCCAAGAGTTCGTAGATTTCACCAGCATACATAGTTTCTTTTTCAAGAAGAGCCTGAGCTAACTTTTCTAACTTTTCTCGGTTTTGTTCAAGAAGATTTTTGGCTTCTACGTAGCAGCGTTCAATAATAGAACGCACTTCTGAATCGATCAGTTCTGCCGTTTTTTGAGAATACACGTAGTCACCTTCTCGTTGGCTGTAGATAACAGGTCCAAGAGCTTGGGACATACCATATGCAGTCACCATTTTACGTGCTAATCCTGTAGCAACTTGGAAGTCTGAAGCAGCTCCAGTGCCAACCTTATTAAAGATCAGCTCTTCTGCAGCTCGGCCACCTAGAGCTGAAATAATAGTTGCATCCATTTCTTCTTTATCAGTCGTATACTTCTCGCGTTCTGGAAGAGAGTGGGTTACCCCTAAAGCTCGTCCACGTGGGATAATGGTGACTTTATGAAGAGGATCAGTAGTTTTAGGCATTAAAAGACGGGTCAATGCATGGCCTGCTTCATGATAAGCAGTAACCTTACGCTCTTCATCTGAAAGATTAATAGTTTTGAGCTCTTTACCTAAAAGAATCTTGTCACGAGATTGTTCAAAATCTTCAATGTTGACGAGATCTTTACCCAATTTAGAAGCATTAATAGCTGCTTCGTTAATCAAGTTTTCGAGATCTGCACCGGTAAATCCAGGAGTACCACGGGCAATTTTCTTAAGATCTACTGATGAATCAATTTTTACCTTTTTAGCATGAACTTCAAGAATCTGCTCACGGCTTATAAGATCTGGATACGGCATATCAACACGACGGTCAAAACGGCCTGGACGCAACAGAGCCTTGTCTAAAACATCAGGTCTGTTGGTTGCAGCGATAACGATTACTGATTCTTCAGTTGTTTCAAAGCCATCCATTTCCGTTAACAGTTGGTTTAATGTTTGTTCACGCTCATCGTGCCCACCACCTAAACCACTACCACGGTGACGGCCAACAGCATCTATTTCATCGATAAATATAATGCTTGGAGCATATTTACGAGCTTGTTGGAACAGGTCGCGTACACGCGCTGCACCCACACCTACAAATATTTCTATAAAGTCAGAACCACTCACGCTGAAGAAAGGACAATTTGCTTCACCCGCAACAGCACGAGCAAGTAATGTTTTACCAGTGCCGGGTTCACCGACTAACAGGACACCACGGGTCATTTTGGCACCCAAGCGTTTGTATTTTTCAGGATTTTTTAAATAATCGACAACGTCTTTAAGCTCTTCTTTTGCTTCAGCAGCACCAGCAACATCATTGAATGTTACTTTAATAGTTGAAGGCATAAACATTTTTGCCTTGCTTTTAACCATAGAGAAAATATTGCCCGATCCGCCACCGGTACTACGAGCCTGTCTTAAGAGATAGAACATGATCAAGAGAGTAGCCAGTAAAGCAAATCCTCCCAAGATAGTAGCAAGGGAAATTTGGCTTGATGGGCTTGAAACTACTATTTCTACGCCATGAGACTTTAACAAATCCCAGTTTTGTGCAGATTCTGGAATTACCGTTTCAAAACGTGCACCATTTTTAAGTTCACCGGCAACATCTTGGCCATTAACATAGATAGATTTAATCTCATCTTGTTCAGCTTTTTTTAAGAATGTTGTATAGCTGATAGTGCGAATATGATGCGTATATTCATTGATCCTGGTCAATACAAATAGACCAGCTATTAAAAATGCAACTAAAATAAGTAAATTTCTTGGTCCGCCTTGGAACTGTGCAGTTTTCTTAAACCTTTTTTTCATACATATCCCTGCTCATAATTTTCATATTTAATAGAATGATGTGTTCTAAATTAAAGCGTGTTTAAACGCATTATTATAGTTGATTAAGTATATCACCAGGTAAAAAAGTTGTCGATAGTGCCACACTGGCTAGACACTATACGGCGACCAGGCAGGATAACTACAATCTTCATCTTCTGATGTTAAAAACTTTTGCTCTCGAGTATGCATATTATAAATAGCTATCCTACTCCTACCATTTATCTCTACAGAATATGATAAAAAGTTACCACACGGTGACCAGGTACAATCATCTTTTTCTGTCGGATCAAATGTTAGCTGTTTATGCTCACGAGATGCTATATCATACAACCAAAGTTGCATCCTTTTTTCAACTATTCTTGCATATGCCAATTTATTATTTGCCGGACAATAATTGGGGCTTGTCGCATAGACATTTTCTGTAAGCCACTGTGTCGTTTGGTCTTTTAAGTTCATCCAACAAATATTAGGATTGCCACTTTTGGTAGCATCACTTGCAAAAAAGAGCGTTTGATCCGGCCCCCAGTGTGGTGCAAAGTTATTGCCTGGGTTATGTGTTAATCGTTTTAAACATTCTTTGTTAGCAGAGTCATTGCAGTAATAATAGAGCTGACTAGTCAGATGAGAGGCAAACTTATTATTGGGGTTTCGCGACAAACAATAGACAACCTCATTGCCCTGTGGAGAATAAGCAACTTGCATATTAACTCCATCAAAGTTAGAAACAACTTTCTTTTTCCCTTTCATGTCTACTGCTACAAGCGCAATGTTGGTAGAACGGTACTGTGAAAAAAGAACAAGTGGATGCTGTGGATCTCGATTCCAGCGTGGCACAATATTAATTGTAGGGCTTGCCACTAACACTTCTTCAGAAAGACCATCTGAATCTGTAATATCGCGCACATAAATATAACGCTTACAGTTTCTACCTCGCTGACACACCTGCTTGCCGTACACAATTTTTGTAGAAAAATATCCTTGGTTGCCGGTAAGTTCAGGCCAAAGTTCATCTGCAAGATAATGTCCGCGCTGACGCAACGAAGCAGTATCTTGACTATAAATGGTTTTACCCTTGATCATACGGGCATCTAACGTATCATATAAACGCCACGTATATTTATCGCCTTCACCTTCTATAAAAACAACAAGTGAATATCCTTGCTTATACCAGTGCGTTACATCATCTTTAGATTCAACGTGTGATATTTTCTTGAGTGACACTGCAAATTGATCGGTAAATTCAAGATCATGCTTAATAATCTGAGAAACTTTTTTAAGCTCCTTATTTTTGCCAACAATACCAATAGCAAGAGGCATCTTAGCATGGGTGAGTGCACCAACTTCTTGCATTACATATTGTTCTGCACAAAGCGAATGCACCGTTATCACGGTTAAGATTGTCAGTATTCTTTTCATAGACACCTCTTATTATCTAAATGGCAAAATCAATTCTTTACCATATGCCCCTTTAGGAAATT
>CAZJQM010000085.1:0-3962 GCA_964548355.1 uncultured Pseudomonadota bacterium | reverse complement strand
GAGCAAGAAGCAATGGTTTTCAGGGCTTTTTTTTAAGGTAGATCAGATTAATAATGTGCGCTCAGTAAAAGCAGTGCTTGCCATTACCGATTTTTTTAAAAAAGAAGGTGTTTATTTTAACTTCAAAAAGTTTGATAAGGCAACAGGAACATCATACATGCGTAGATGCATAGAAGGCAAAATGCCTTATAACATCGTTGCACAAAGAACCAATGTACAACTTAAACAGTTTTACAAAAAAGCAGCGCCGGTCTTTTTATATAAACCAGCGCCTAAGTTAGTTTTAATGTGATGAGTATTATTGCATCATACTTGTTAAAAATCTGTTTTCATCAATTATAGCACCCTGATCATCAGTCGTTATAGTTTTAATAGGAAGTGAATGTAACATTTGCATATCTTGTTCAGTCAAATCATTATTATTGAGACTCACCACTTCTAGCGAAGCTATATCAAAACATTCACGGGACAAATTCTTCAATTTATTTTCATCTAAAAATAAAGATTTTATAGGCGCTTTCAGCCATCCCGATTGCAGAGAGGTAATCTCATTACCTATTAAAGATAAGTTTTCAAGCTTCTTACAGCAACTGAGATCTCCACCTTCTGCTACAAAGCGTATTCTACAATTATTGAGCACAAGAACTTGTAGATTAGTAAGACGTTTAAAAACTGACAAATCTAATGTTTGAAAATTATTACCCGATAAATCTAAGGCAACTAATTCTTTACTGAGAAGTTCAATTCCATCTAAATACTGTAAATTTAAATTTTTAAGATCGAGTACAAGCCCATCCTTTGTTCGCTGAGCCGCAGGAAGACTATTATTCTTGTTAAGAAACGCAATAGAATGGGGCCGGAGTATCCGTTGCTGTTCTTTTGTATTACCTATGATGTTATCAGCAATAAACTGAATTGCTCCGCCAATCTGTTCCATGGCATGAATTGATTGAGTTAAAGTAATTATAGTTGTTAGAACAAATATACGTTTCATAATAACCTCAAACACTTTTACTTATTCATCACTCTGACTACTGGTTTACCTGCAGCATGTGACATTAATGCATGTACGGACTTAACAAGAACAGCACCAAAAAGTACTTTATTAAGCCTTAGTAAGTTTTGTTTCAGCATTGAGCTATAGCTTTTATCAGTTACGAACTTTTCAACCATAGGATTAATCTGATTAACGTCGGTAACAACATCACCCAATCCATTCTTTTTAACGAATTCAGGATTAAATGCTTCCCATGCAATCAGACCATTATTTCCAATACAACTATCTTCACCTGGAGTAGCATCAAGGAATACAGGTTTTTTAGAATAAATACCTTCACAAACACTCACAGAACCAGGTTTGATAAATAACATATCTGAAACTTCCATTAAATCTGCAACACGGTCCGTAAAACCAATAATATTACGCGAAACATGTTCATTTGATTTAATGTTTTCTAACAGTAGCCTTAAATGTTCACTTTTACCGATACAAATGATCATATGGAGCGGAACCTTACTTGTAGCAAGTTGTTCAGCAAATTTTAAACATGCTTTACTTCCTTGCGCACCAAACATAAGCATTACTACTGGCTTATTGCCGGGAATATTAAATTCATCTTTAATAGCCACTGGGTTTTTATCAGCAATAAAATTCGGACTCACAGGGAAACCAGAAATAACGATGTTTTCTTGAGGGATATCAGCAGATTCAATTTTCTTCCTCATGTCGGCATCTTCAAATGCGAGAAAGAGATTGAATTTTTTATGCATTGGAGAATCGACACCAAGCACAAAGTATGAAGAATCTAAATCTGTAGAAATAACAATTAAAGGAATATCGCGTTGCTCAGTGGCTTTAATTAAAGCTTTGGTAAATACAGGAACAGTAGAAATAACCATATCAGCTGAAACAGCTTTTAAATATTGTGCTATGACTTGAACCATTCCATCAGTTTGTGCAAGCACTTGCTGAGCACCAAAACTAGTAGAGGCATTTAATAATCCTTTATAATTATTCTTAATTACAAAGTTATAAAAATCTTCACCTTGGCAGTTACCACCGCTGAGAGTATTAAGAGTATCAAATGACATTAATACATCCATAAGTCTAACAATTAAAACATCATAGCCCTGGGCCTCAAGGTGTTTTTTAGTGGTATTAGAAACAACAGTCTGACCACCGCCACCCAAGCTCGAAAACACAACAACGCGTTTTTTAGCTGTTTTGTGAGCCGTTTTTAAAGCCAGATTTCCCTGTTCCATTGCATGGCAGGGTATGAGAAAAAAGAAGGAAAATAAGGATAAAAATAACCTTTTCATGAGAACCTCCCCGTAATAAAATTGATTATCTATAGAATACCAGAAAGCAGGTTTTCTGGCGAAAGGCGGCAGAGGAGGAAAAGGCTTATTTTGGGTCAAAAAAGAGCAACAAAAATCCCCGGCTTTTCACCGGGGATTCTCAATTTTACAGTGCCGCGAGGAGTAAGGCGACTACCGACATGAGCTTAATAAGAATATTAAGCGCCGGACCGGATGTATCTTTAAATGGATCGCCCACCGTATCACCTACGATAGCTGCTCTATGGGTATCAGACCCTTTACCACCAAAGTGTCCTGCTTCGATATATTTTTTAGCATTATCCCAAGCTCCACCACCGTTGGCCATCATAAGTGCTAGAAGTACAGCAACCAATGTAGCGCCAACAAGCATCCCGCCAAGGGCTAATTTGCCTGATGCACCAAAGCCATAACGAACCACGATTGGTAATGCTACAGTTAATAGACCTGGAATAATCATTTCTTTAAGTGCCGCACGTGTACTAATAGAAATACAACGTTTGTAATCAGGTTCTGCAGTACCTTCTCTTAACCCTGGAATTTCAGCAAATTGACGACGTACTTCCATCACCATCTTTAATGCCGCACCACCTACTGAACGCATAGTAAGCGCCGAGATCAAGAATGGCATAGTACCACCAATAAATAACCCAGCAGTAACCACTGGATTAATTAAATCTAAGTGAGGCAAAAGAGCTTTTTGTGAATATGCAGAGAACATAGCAAGTGCTGTAAGCAATGCTGAACCAATTGCAAATCCTTTACCCATTGCTGCGGTAGTGTTACCAAGAGAATCTAATTTATCAGTTATTTTACGAACAGATGGTTCAAAACCAGCCATTTCTGCAATACCACCAGCGTTGTCAGCTATTGGACCATACGCATCAACGGTCATAGAAATACCTACTGTTGCAAGCATAGCTACTGCAGAAAGTGATACACCAAAAAGGCCACCACCAAAATTGTAAGAAAGAAGAACCCCAAGCGCTAACAAGATTACAGGAGCCACGGTAGATTCCATACCAACAGAAAGACCGTAGATAATGTTAGTTGCCGCACCTGAACGTGAAATATCTGCAAGCTTATCGATAGGACGACCAGAAGTATAATATTCGGTAATAAGACCAACAATAATACCGGCTACACAACCAATAATTACAGAGTTTAACAAGGTCATATCAAGACCCACGTATTTCATGTAAAGTGTAGTGCCTACAAGCAAAAATGTTATTGAAATATAGTTTGCAACGCGCAACATAGCAGCTGGCGCAAGACGCATGAACAATGCACAGGCTAAACTTACTGCTGAGCCAAATAGACCAATTGTTGCAAGCATAAGAGGGAATGTTATGTATCCGATACCTTGATAGGCTGTATCGCTTAAGGCGATGATCATAGATGCTACCATAGCACCTACATATGATTCATAAATATCTGCACCCATACCTGCAGTGTCACCAACGCAGTCACCTACGTTATCAGCAATAACCGCTGGGTTACGAGGATCATCTTCAGGAATCCCTGCTTCCAGTTTACCTGCCAAATCAGCACCCACGTCTGCAGCTTTAGTAAAAATACCGCCACCAACACGCGAGAAGAATGCTATTAAAGATGCGCCAATGCTA
>CAZJQM010000084.1:0-4005 GCA_964548355.1 uncultured Pseudomonadota bacterium | reverse complement strand
TCTTTGGGGGCGTCCTCTTTCGACGTGGTAACTGAACTACTACCTAAACCTGCAATAATAAATACTATTACCTTTACAGCAGATAGTAGATTTGATGAGCATGAATTTTTATATCTTACCGGTCTTAAGCAAGGCACATTAATTTCTGCCGATGATCTTAAGCGAGCATTCCAACATTTGGCGAAAAAAAATAAGTTTGAATCTGCGTGTGTATCTATTCTTCCTTCAGCCGACAATAAGATAGATGTGCATATGGACCTGGTAAGCTTCTGGACGTTTAAGAAAATTAAGATCAAAGGTATAACAACTGGCCGTGAGCAATATGCTCACTATTATCTGTTAGAACCGGGTGAGCGGTTTGATAAAACAAAGCATGATTTATCTATCAGAAAAATTAAAAAATTATGCGCTCAACGTGGGTATGTACAGGCACAGATCAATGATGAATTCTCTTATGATCCTCAGACGAAGTCGGTATACGTCACATTACGCATAACGTTAGGCCGCATTTTTAAAGTTGATAAGATTGTTGTTTCCATTGAACCGATAAAAACAGAGAACAATGCGCGCTACCAATTAGATACACAGTTATTGAATGCCATCATTGAAAAACATTTTAGTAAATCTGTGCGTGGCCATGTTTACAATCATGACGAACTGGCAAATTGCGAAAAGCAGCTCAAAGCGATATTGCTTAAGGAAGGTTTTTTAGAACCAGCCATATCAATTCAAGAAAAGGTTGATACAGAACGCCATAGAGTTACGTTGCACCTCAGCCTTAAAACTCATCAAGCCAAGCAGTTTGTTTTTTTTGGTAATCATTTTTTTAAAGACCAAGAGCTCCTAGATGCATTATTATATTTTGGAGATGCTGCCCTTGTACTTCCTGGATCATTGTTATCTGAAGAAATTGCACATCTTTATGCGAAAAAAGGTTTTTGGCACGTGAAAGTTGCGCCGCGTGAAGAAGATACTGCTTTATATTTTGTTATTACCGAAGGTAGTCGTGTTGTATTAACCACCATTGAGCTTAAAGGCAGCAGTGTCTCTACACCACAAAAACTTATTTCACAATTTTTCCCTAAGTTGCGCAAAAGAAATTTTTTCTACGATGCAGACATCCTCAAACAATCGTGTGAAGCGCTTATTAATTGGTATCAAGAGCGCGGATATTGGGATGCAGCAATTATTCAACAACAACAAACCATTGTCTCCCCAACCGAAGGTAAGCTGACGCTGCATATTGATGAAGGAAGCCGTTATGTTTTTAAAAATGTTTCGGTACCTGATTACCCTGCATTGGTCAATGAATCTCCGTTAAGTGATATAAAAAATGCTCAAACATATCTAGCGGCTGACCCCAATATTATCATTATTCAACGGCGCTTTATTCAGGATTATCTTCACAACAAAGGTTACTTATATGTCGATGTAAAGCCAGAATTGAGTTTCGATAAGCAAGAGAGTTCTACCTACGTTTCTATTACATGGCGCATTACGTTCCAGCAAGATAAAGTACGTTTTGGAAAAACAATTCTACAAGGTACACATTCTCTTCCCTATCATTATTTACAGCGACATTTGCAATATGAGGAAGGCGATGCGTGGGATAAAGAAAAGTTAGAAAAAACACTGCAATCATTACGTGAGCTTGAATTATTTGAGCATATTCATTTGCATCCAGAAAATAGTTCAAAGCCTGAGCAAGATAAGCATATTCTTTTAAAAGTTGTTGAAGACGATCGGTTTGAGCTACGCCTTCGAGCTGGTTTATTGGGTATTTCTAAAAACTTAACATGGCGTGATGCAGCGACGTACAAGGCCGGTGGTTCATTATTGTATAAAAATCCTTTGCAACGTGGTGGCATCTTAAGTTTTCATGCCGATCTTACACGCTTTGAGCGCCACTTGGTGGCCTCATACCGTCACCCATGGATATTCCATTATCCGTGTAAGACAACCTACAAAGGATACAGCAATCGTTACATACAACCCATTGTCATTGGCAGCAAGGATCCTTTATATGTAGCCACTCAGCAAGGTTTTTTAACCGGATTACACATCAAATACAAAGCATTAACTTTTGGTCTTAACACCGGATTTGAATGGCAAAAGACTTCGTTAAAATCTACAGCAGCAGCTGAGGCAATTAACTTTTCACCGTCCCTTGTAGATAAACATGTTCCTTATTTTTATATAGAACCAACAGTGGTGCTTGATTATCTTAATGATAAGTTAACACCTACGTATGGTTCATTTACGGTTATAACTCTTAAAGGTATGTTTCCTACCGAACGTGCATTAACGTTTGTTAAATTTTTAATAGAAGAGTCGGTATTTGCTACACCAGTTCCACCCATTACTTTCGGTCTTCGCTTGCGCCTTGGGCATGTATTTAACCAACGTTTTAACCAGATAACTCCCCCCGAACGTTTCTTTTTAGGTGGTCCCAATACGCTTCGTGGTTATGATTTAGACTTTGCGCCGCCACTTGGCTGTTTTAATGATTGTGGAAAGTTTAAGTTTGTGCCACAAGGTGGTAAAACGATGATCAATGCTAACTTTGAAATACGTTTCCCTATCTACAAATATATCAGCGGGGCATTATTCCAGGATGCTGGTTTGCTCATCGGCGATGATCTGGTGAGTTCATTTTTCCAATGTGTTGCCAATCATGGTGTTGCTGCTACAGGATTTGGTGTGCGGTATAACACACCTATCGGACCGCTTCGTTTTGATCTTGGTATTAAATGGCGTAAGTTTAAAAATTCTGATTCGCCGGTTGCATGGTATGTAACGCTGGGCAATGCGTTCTAAAAATGGCAAAAACATTTATACTTAGTTCGAATTTAAACATGTTTAAGGAGGTCTTATGGTACATCGTATTTTAATTTCAGCATTTATGCTTTCAATGTATTCATTGCATGGTATGGATCAAGATGAGCATTATCTTGATGGCAGGAGTGGAAGAAGTATGAGATGTACTCGATATGATGAAATGCATCAGTTCAGTGATAATACACAGCATGAACAGTTTCTACTTGATGAACACTATAATCGTGTCCAAGAAGAAGCCGCGCAAGCTAGAGATGGGCGCGTGAGACAAGCAGCACACCAAAATCAAATGCGCCAATTATTAGTACAATCGATAGCACAACTTACTCAACCAGTTAGAAAATAATAGAAGTTTATGTGCTCTTAGCAAATGCATTATTATCTTAAATATCTAGGAGGTTTCGTGAGTCTTTATTTTCTGTTATTGTTCTTGTTTTCGAGCAATTCAATATTGGCAATGGTACCTAATACTCTAAAGCTTACAACTCAACAAGATAAAGAATATCGTACTAACAATGGTGCCCAGGATATATGGACTGCTCAAATGCAAAAAGCGCTTCAAGCTTATGATGACGCTCAAGCGCGTAATAACAAAATGCGCCAAGTTTTATATAAACTTGTTGAAAATAAAGGAAGTCTTTCACTTCCTATTGCTGATGGTGCATCGACTCCTCTTTTAGAGATTGCTCGCATTATAACTATGGGTTATGAAATTAATCAGAACTTTTCTCAATTTGATCTACGATTGTTAAAGGGCATTTTGGATTTGAAGCGAACTACAAATCAATCTTTCTTGCCTGGCGAAGGAACACAAGCATTAAATATATTCGTCAATAATGTTTATGGTATGACCAGAATACAAACGGTTTATCTTATGTTGCAGTATGGGTGCCCTGATCTCGAAACAGAAACCTGTAATCCATTGCTCTCTCTTATAAAACATTGCTTGGTTGTTTTACCGGATAGAAATACATATGAATTAGTTAAAATATTGGTCAAATGTGGTGCTTCATTAGATAAAGAGATCGCGGATCCTAAGCTACATGAAGTTAAGTATATAGAGGGTTCAAAGTTAGAGAAAAAAATGAAAGATATAATAAATAGTTCTATCATGAACTGGCTCAGTGATGCTGAGAAAATATATGAAATATAACTTGATGAACAGGCAAT
>CAZJQM010000083.1:0-4024 GCA_964548355.1 uncultured Pseudomonadota bacterium | reverse complement strand
AGCTGCTATTTTTTGAACTTGGTTGCGGGGGTTGGATTCGAACCAACGACCTTTGGGTTATGAGCCCAACGAGCTACCAGGCTGCTCCACCCCGCGGCAATTGCAAATATTAATTGTATATAGCAGTGTAGGCTCTTTATGCGGTTTGTCAATTGAAGGAATGGATTGATGCGAGTTTTAAAGGTTTTTTACCACTCAACATGGATGTTATGTTGGTCGTCAAATTTGACCTTAAACTTGACCTCGGAACAGCGATCGACAATATGGTCGTAGAGTTGATTACCTTTTTCTTTGATAATGATCTTGTGAAGACAACAAGGTAATCCCCAATAGGTTGATCCTGTTATAACTGCGGCTGGTATATCTTGTCGACCATCTCCTCGCAGAGTGGTTGATTGCGAATCGCAATAGGTATATTGCAATTCAATATCAAGCTTTTCGCCTTTGTGCCAGTTGCCTTGACCATAAAAATAGGCCTTATAGCCATCGGCATGAATAGTCGAGACTAAGAATGTTAAAATAAATACAAGTGCGTAACTTTTATTCATGACAATCCTTTTTTATGTATCATTCTACTTGTATTTTATCATATCGAAGTTTCTGCTTGCAATAATTGTGTTGAATTATGGCTTTTCAATAACAATATATGCTAATGCCTGTGATCTGCTATGAGAAAGGCTTATATGGTAGGAAAGTTGCTCTTTGTAAACATTTCGTGCTGCAAATTCTGCATTGACTATGAGTATTGGCATGCCAGAATCTGTAGAACTTATTTCAATATTTTTGCATAACGTTAAAAAAGGGATACTTTTGGGAGATAATGGCGACCAAGCTTTAAAAAATGCTTCTTTGGCTGCAAATCGTGCAGCAAACCGCTGGGCACTTGTTTGAGTATCTTCTAAGCAATAGGCAATTTCTTGGTCAGAGAACAGTTTTTTTAAACGTTCGCGTGAATATGTGTGCCATTGTTGAAACCGTTCGATTTCAATAATATCGACACCTATTGCAACAACCATTTGTTTAACCTTTTAATGTATTCTAAATACCGACGTAATTTACCTATATAAGGCTTCGAAAGCGCAGACGGAACCCTGGGCTGATATGTGTATTGTGAATAAAAGCTAGTATAGTCCAAATAGAAGAAATTGAAAAAATTAATGATGAGACCAAGAAGTAGCTGGCACTTTTTCTAAATTTGCTTAATATTAAGGATCTAATTTATCGCATGTTTAAAAGGATTCTCATGATCAATACGCGCTCCTTGCTCGTGCTTGCTGTGCTTGGAACATTTTTCGTGCACAATCCAATGTTTGCTGCACGTCTAGTTGTGCCTCATGTGCCAAAAAAAGAAGAACCGCAAAAGAAAGAGGAGCAAGGTGAAGCTCCCAAAGTAGACGAAACTATTAATATTGAAATAAGTAAAGTAACCGATCCAACATATAGTTTTACTTTTCCAATAAAAGCATACGTACTTGATACCCATTATGAGGTTGCAGCAAGAAATGCGAACTCTCAGGGTAATATAGAATTATTTTATGTAGGTGCATCTGTAGCTATTGAAGGTAATGACTTTGCACTTGCTGGTGCTGGGGTTAACTCAAACTTCTCACCTTTAGCACCACCAAAGCTTTCTGTTGATGATGTTAAGACGATGGCTAATCCATTGCATGGTGCTTGTATAGAAAACCTCATCTTAGCATATCCGACAATGACTCCTGTCGTTACCATAAGCAAAGAGCCAGCTGCTATATACATGATGAATCCACTCATTGCAAACGTTACTACATGCACTCAGATTAATGATGCCAATGGAGAAATTACATCAGGAATAGTAGCTTTATGTTCAGGCCAAAGCGGCTATCTTAAGCGAACCATTTCTATTGTGCCTAAACCTAAGCCCAAAGAAGAACCAAAGTCGGAAGAACAAAAAAGCCAGGATGATCAAAAGAGCCAAGAAGGAGATCAGAAGGAACAACCAAAAAAACCTGTTATAAAAGAAGATCCCAATTATGAAGATGGTATTGGAAATTATATTGTTGCAGCAGTGAAAAAAAAGGATGGCAACTTTGCAGACAAAGGCTCTGGTATTGCGCTCATTCGATACAACGGGGATAACGCACTTGATAAAATCGATGCTCTTACAGGTAAAAGTAAAGGTAACCGCGCAGCTCCTCTAGATGGTTCTCATCCAGCTATAAAAATTGGTAATGATGTAACCATTACTCCCAATATTATTGATATGGCATTTGAAAATAGCTTGCAGCGTATATATATGGTTATGGAAGTAACTGCAAACGCAGGTCCAGCTGATGGTGCACGAGCATTAGTAATGGGTTCGATTATTGGTGGTAGGCTTACGCTCCTTCCTATAGCTCCCGATTCAGCTTTTAATGGGAATAATCATATTATTGGTGGTGTGGGTGCCGGTGCAAAAATTTCGTTGTACAAAGTTCGCACTCTCGAGACAAGCAGTAGATTGCATTATGTAGTTGTTGCTGGTGGCAATGAAATATCTGGCAATACAGTATTTGCTCTTCCGCTTGTTAATATGTCCCCTGTTGCAGATTCCCAATCTGTTTTAAAACCTGAACATGGTGCATTAGCAAATGTTGGATCAATTCCAGTAGATATTTATTTTACGCGTCCGGCACATCTTAAGTCTCGTGGAATAGTGACAGCTGCAGTCAATCCAGAAGATATGTATACCATGGAAAGCCCAGCAGCAATGGTGGGGGGGGGTCCAGTTCCTCTTGATCCATCACAAAAAATTACTCAAATGTTTGCAATGAATGATGCAGTATATGTATCAATAGGTGATGAGCCTTCTCAAACATGTCACCCAGGTGTTTATTGTTCGCAAGCGATACTTGATAATTTTGGTCGCATAGCTTGTTGGACGCCGTGGCATCGTGCAGCTGGCACATCGCAAAAAGTTTTTGGCTTTGCAGTAAGCAACTTTACAGATTCAGTCTGGATGCTTCAAGAATCAGAAATCAGTATAAATACTGTAAAAGTTACCCAATGGTCTGATGGTGCAAAAAATGGACTACTTGGTGGTACCACAACTGACACCAATCTTGGACTTGCTTATCAAGCATCACAGATATTTGAGCAAACACACGGTGGTATTCATAACATTTTTATGTTCGATCCACATACACCAAGCTTTGGACAGGATAGTTCAGTGCCTGGCAGCCAAACTTCTTTAATGGTTGCTACAGGATTTGGTAAAGTGATGTTGGCAGAAACTGGCAACAATGCATCATCAGTATTTATGCCCCATGCAGGTGACTTTGCCACTGATAAACAACAATTCACTGATGGTAGCTTGCAAGGATTGAATTCCCAATTACAGACAAAGATTATTTCAATATCTGGTGGCCAACTAGCTGCTATGGGTCCCATTGTAGCTGCAGAAATTTCACGCACGCCACTCAAAGGACAAAGTAAATCGGGTTATTTATTTGTAGGCGGTGCGCAAGGTTTAGCTGTGCTCTGTGAGTCTGATATGACCGGTTGGGATACATCTGAAAAAACAGGTGGGTTGCATGCGCATTTTAATTCTTTAACACCAACAATGTCATTCAAGCAGTTAGGGTCATATATGCATGTACGCAAATTATGGTCTGATGCAGAGTACCTTTATGTTCTTACTCGCAATAGGTTGGATCGTATACGCTTAGCATCCATTGCAAGCCCTTCATTAGATATTGTTACGCTTGCAATACCTCAAGCATTAGGTTTACCAGATTACGGATATTTTTCAGATGTTGGTATTTCGGATAAGTTAGGTGTGCTAGCAACCAGCGGTGGATTATTCCGTGTCGGTTCTGGATGTGATATAAGGTATCCTTCAATTGTAAGTCCTTATGATCTTAAATGGACTCAAGTTATTATTCCTGAAAGTAATGGGCCAGCATTTCGTCTATTATTTATTTCTCCAACTCATGATGAAGGCGGATTTGCGTATAATGGCATGATATATGTGCTCAATGGATCTGCGACATATAATCAAGCACGCATT
>CAZJQM010000082.1:2142-4067 GCA_964548355.1 uncultured Pseudomonadota bacterium | reverse complement strand
ATTGTTTTGAGTAAATCTGTTGCAGCATGAGCTTTCAGCTCTTTAGGAATAATAATTTTGCCTTCTTTGTCTTCATCATCAACAGCATTATAAACTTTTAAGAACCCATCAAAAATGAGTGTCGAACCAGTAACCTTAAATGTATATTTACCGCCCTGTATAGTTACTTGGCGCTGTGCGTACTCAGCAGGCGTCATTTGTGAAGCTATAAAACGTTTCCAGATCAGTTCATATAACTTTGCTTGATCTGCGGAAATATGTGCTCTCACTTGTGCAGGTGTTAATTGAGCATCAATTGGTCTTATTGCTTCATGTGCATCTTGTGCTTGAGCTTTACCTTTTGCTTTTGCAGCATATTGTTGGCCTTTTTCAGGTAAGTATTTATCACCTAAATTTTTTTCGATATATGACCGGGCTTGTTTAAGCGCAGTATCAGAAAGTCTTAACGAGTCTGTACGCATGTAAGTGATCAATGCTACCGGTGTATCTGAATCATCAAGAGGTACACCTTCATACAGGTTTTGTGCAACCTGCATCGTTTTCTTGACCGAAAAACCAAGTTGGTTATACGCAGCTTGTTGGAGTGTGCTGGTCATAAAGGGTGGTAATGGATTTTTTGATCGTGTTTTATCTTCGATAGATTCAACGATAAAATCTTGTTTTTGAAGATCAGCAAGAATCTTATCAGCTTCTTTTTGGCTTTTTACTTCAGCTTTTTTCTTATTAATGTGGGTTAAAGGCGCGCTGAGCTCTGCTTTGCCTTGTTTGAAATCAGCATCAATTGACCAATATTCTTCCGGTTTAAAAGCACGAATTGCTTCTTCGCGGTCACAGATAATTTTAAGCGCTACCGATTGTACACGGCCAGCAGAAAGACCGCGGGTAATTTTTCTCCATAAAATAGGAGAAACCTCATAACCTACCCATCTGTCTAAAATACGTCGCGCTTGTTGTGCAGCAACTTTTTGTTGATCAATATGAGAAGGATTTTCAATAGCTTGCTCGATTGCTGATTTGGTAATTTCGTTGAACGTAATACGGTGAAGCTTTTTCTTGTTTTTGCCTTTATTGGCTTTAAGAATGTTGCGTTCAACATGCCAAGCAATGATTTCCCCTTCACGATCAGGGTCTGGTCCCAGATATATTTCATCGGCACTATTGGCTGCTTTTACTATTTCAGCTATTAGCTTTTCTTTGCCTTCAATAACTTCATATTCAACTTCTATCTCACCGTCTATGGTAATACCAAGGCGGTGTGGGGGAAGATCTTCAATATGTCCTACCGTGGACATGATTTTAAAGTCTTTTCCCAAGAACTTTGAAATGGTTTTAATTTTTGCTGGGGACTCAACTATTAGTAACTTCTTCATACCTTATCTATTTGTTAATGGGTAACCAAATTACCGTATTAATCGCCTTTTTTCAATATGGGTTTATGGGTCTTAAGCTCGTTCCATCTTTATTTATAATAAGTGTATATATTTCAAAATGTCAAATAGGTCGTAGGTGGTTTAGCGGTAAATTTAATAATAAGATACTTCGTATCTTAATAATTTCTTAAAAAATTAAAGAGATGGAAGAAATATGACGTTTCATGCTAGATTGTGGATAATTGAGGTTTGCAAAGTTCAAAAAGGGCATTAATGACGCATCTACTTAATTCATGGAAAGAATCTTTAGGCATTTTTAAATCACGCCATCTTAAGTTAATAGGGCTTGTGATTCTCAAAAGAATTCAAGAAACTTATATACATCTAGCTCTCTATTTTTGGTGGTTATTGGGTTTGAGTATTCTTACACTTTTTGTTTGTTCGTATCAGTTTCCTAGCATCATGCCGCATGTAAGTGCCAAAGTTCTTACTGTCTGGTTATTGATTATTATGCTTTGGGTGCGCCCTTCAATTAAGCGTCCAACATATGAATAT
>CAZJQM010000082.1:0-2132 GCA_964548355.1 uncultured Pseudomonadota bacterium | reverse complement strand
TTTGAGTTACAGTTGGTTTGTTCTGGTATTAGGGCTTGTAAAAGCGATCTTTTATTGGCTTGCGTATTTTATAGAGCGATTGAATTATCCAGTTCTTAATATCTTTATGAATAGTGTGAGCTTTCTGTTAATTCCAGCAGATTTATTTACAGTCTTTTTTTATTATGAATCTGATGCCTCTGTAACTTCTTTGGGATTATCAATTGTTAGATCATTATATCTATATATGTATAACGCACCTGTTTGTTTACTGGCGTTACCTTTTTTTGGGCTTGTCTGGTACTTGCATGGTTTGGTTTTGCATTCTGTTATTTCATCAGTAATGGTCATGGTGTTAATTCCTATACCCATTATTATCTTTGCAGTTTTATACACCAAGCAACTTCATGAGCAGTTTGAATTTTATTATTTTTTGAAAAATTCCAATGATAATAAGGAGAATGTATGAAGGCAGGGGTTTATCTAAGAACATTCTCGTATGGTTTAGCAATGACATTAATTGTGCTTATTTGTTTTATCCCAGGTTGCATTGTTGCATCATTGCCAGTATCTATACGATTTAAATGTAAGCCATATTATTGGCTCGAATACTTGTGCTATTGCTTATTAATACGTTCAATGATGGTGCCAGTTTCATTTATTGGTTTAGAAAATCTACCTAAAACACCCGCAATTTTTGCAGCCAACCATCAATCAAGTATCGATATTCCATTATTGGGTTCTCTTTCATATGGTAGAGAGCATCTGTGGCTTATTTGGGTTGGTCTTACCAAATATCCTGTATTTGGTTATGTATTGCGTCGCATGAATGTTATTGTTGATACAACAACTCCTGTACGTGCTGCACGCACGCTCTACACCGCATATGAACTTTCTATGGGAAATGGGCGAGATTTGATGATTTTTCCCGAAGGTGGTCGATTTATTGATGGGAAAGTACATGATTTTTTTGCAGGATTTGCTATGCTAGCCAAGAAAACAGGCCGTCCAGTTGTGCCGGTTTTGTTAATAAATACACATAAAGTATGTGAACCAAATACGATATGGATTAACTATGCTCCTATAAAAGTTTTTATAGGAAGGCCATTTGTATTCAATCCACAAGAAACTGATGAACAGTTTTTACAACGGGTTCATGCGTGGTTTGTTAATCAATCGGCCTTAATTGGATGAAAGTATTTGATATAAGGGTGTGAATCAATCAACATGAATTATCTTTTTCATCTTGCAAACGGTTATCTACTTATATTTCTTCTCCCTATTGTTGCGATAATTGCATGGTATCGATGGTTTTATTATAAAAAACCATCGCTTATGTTTCCTGTTACCAATATGCTTGCGCGTAAAATTAAAAGCTCTAGGGTCCATGAAACAATTCTGTTTCTAGTTCGTCTTGCAACGTTATTACTTCTTAGTTTATTAATAGCAAAGCCACAATTAGTTGATACCACCAGTAAAATTCATGTGAATGGTGTTGATATTATGCTGGTGCTAGACGTCTCGCGTAGCATGTTGTTATTTGATGACCTTCATAATCCAAAATCGCGTATTGAAACAGCAAAAAATGAAGCATTGCGGTTTATCGAAAAACGCGAATCGGATCTTATTGGTCTTGTGCTTTTTGGACAAGAAGCAATTTCACGTTGTCCCTTAACGCTTGATAAAGCGGTGTTGCGCGATATTATCAACGGAACTCAAATTGGCATTGTACCTGACGAAGGAACCATGCTTGCTAAAGGTATGATCGTAGCTGCTTCACGCCTCAAAACTTCTAAAGCTAAAAGTAAAATTATGATTCTACTGACCGATGGCGAACCGTCAGAAAATGATACGCCAGCTGTGCAAGCAATTGAAATAGCATCTCAACTTGGTATTAAAGTATACTGCATCGGCATTGGTAATATAGAAGGTGGTTATTACGATCATCCTCAAGTAGGTCTTATTCCGTATGGCTCTAATTTAAATCGTGATCTATTGCAAAAAATAGCATATTCAACAGGCGGTCGTTACTTCGAGGCGGCAAAACAACAAGAACTCAGAGCAATTTATGAACAAATTGATCGATTAGAAAAAACGGAATATGACACAACTGTTTTTTCTCATCGTTATGATATTTTTGTCCCCTTTGTTTG
>CAZJQM010000081.1:0-4090 GCA_964548355.1 uncultured Pseudomonadota bacterium | reverse complement strand
CTTGGTCAAGTGGTTCCACAAGCCCATGTTGTTCGTCATCAACCATCTGTGCAACCCGGTCCTGTGATGCATGGAGATATCGTTGAACCAACTAATTATCCTCAACCCGAAAGATCAGAAGTTATAGTTCAACCTGTTATACTATCTTCAACACCAAAACCAGAGTTATCTCTTGAAGATGATTGTGGCCTTAATCTCATGACCACAATAAAAGTAGCTTCTCAACAACCAGAAAACAAAACACAAGAATTAACTCTTAATTCCATGCAGGATGATAATTCGACCAAGATACAACCGCAGTTATCACCTACGCAAACTCAAACTGCTTATTTTAGGCAATTTATTGCACCATTTGTTGTGACAGCAGCAGTTATTGCTTTTGGTATCCCAATGGTCAGATTAAAATTGATAGAAATGCGTAAGAATAATGCTCGAGAAAAGGTAGCTGCGATATCTGCTTAATTTTGAATAAATGCGAGGGCTTACATGAAAAAAATAATTTTAATACTAATCACCTCTTTATCCTTGTGCGTTCAGGCACAAGAGCATGAGATTCTTATAACTACGCCATCAGTTATTAAAGAACAGACACATGTTCTTTTTGCAGGTCAAAGTAATGAATTTCCATGTCCCTTTACCGAATATGCTTTGGTAAATGACCAACATACAGGAAAAATATTACTTAATGGTCGTGAAGTACCATATGATAGTACTATCCATGGCAAACCTTATTTAATGGTTGTTACAAAGGCATTAATTCCTGTGGCAGACCATGAAGGAATACCTTCTTTTTGTGCTTCTTTAACAGCTTTAAATGCCAAAAATTATGATGTACAAGGCTTTGCATATACTAAAATTCCATTTTCTACATTTAATCAGCAGTGCTTTTCCGTACCAATTCAGCAGCAATTACCAATAGAATCTACTTCAGAAGCTACTAGTCTTCCCCAGTTTTCTAGCAGAAGAAAGTTTGCACGTCCGCTTTCTGCGGCAGTATTACTTGTTTCAGGTGTTGTTCTTTATTGTATGCCATCGATCAGATTAAAAATTCAGCAAGAAGGTACGCAACTTGCACGGCGTTTCAAGCGCATGAGAACAGAAGAATCAGTTGCTTAAACTGACATCTTTCTGTTTATTGAGCAGTTGCAAAATAGTGGTTTCATCTTTGTGTTGCGCAGGCTGATGAGCAGCGCATCCTAATTCGATAATCATATCTATAAATTCAGTAGGTGAAATGCCAACTTCAGCAGCTTGGTGGAACAACGCGGTTGCAGGTGTGAGTGCTGGTAATGTATTAAATTCCAGCATAACAACACGCTCTTTACCTGTTGGACTTTGGGTTTCATCTTGATAAAAACAATCAATACGCACGTATCCTTGGCAAGTCACAGCTTTGTAAGCTAGCTCCATAACTTTTTGAACATGCGCTAATGCTGATGCTGGTAAAGGTGCAGGAGTTTGATTTTCACCAGCTCCGGGTAAAAACTTTTCTTCAATTGATAATACACCTTGTGTTGCTACGGCTTGGCTTGGTGGCAAAGCGCGTGGATATTCATTGCCCACTACACCGACTGTCAATTCCATTCCAATGATGCATTCTTCGAGCAATGCATATTCTTTTTCAAGAAATATGTCTTCTACAGCTTTGATAATATCGTGAGAATTTTTTGCTTTGGCGACCAATACACTGCATCCATCATCATGTGGTTTGATGATTATAGGAAAAGAAAGTGTTTGGGTAATTGTTTCTAATGATTGATTCTGATTATTTTTCCAATCATTTTTATAGAGCAAGAAGTTTTGTGGAACATCAAAACCTTGAGCACGTAAAAAATTATTTGTTTTATATTTATCCATGCAGAGTGCGCTTGCAAATACGCCTGAGCCATTATACGGCTTGCCTAACATATCAAGCATGCCTTGTACGCAACCGTTTTCTCCTGCACCGCCGTGCAATGTATTGAAAATAAAATCTGCTTGAGCCGCCAAGGTGTTCCAGCTTATTTTCATATCAGGTTTAACAGCAGCTTCAATAACACGTGTAGAATTCATAACTAATAGCTGTTGATTAATTTTGTACAATTCCATATTGCTGCTTACAAATATTGGAATGGCTTCATACTTATGTGGTGATAATTTATAAACTACATTGCGTCCCGATTCTAATGAAATTTCTCTTTCGTTAGATGCTCCAGCAAATAGAACTGCTACTCTCATCTTTTTCTCCATGCTCTTACTTCTTCCTTGCTCCTGTGCAATTACCGTCTCAAGCATGCCATAATTATGGAGTTCTGTTTCAATGATATGATTAATAATTGCACGGTGATTCATACCATATTCAGCGCCTTGTTCAAATAAATATGAAGAGGGCGCCATGCCTGTTAAAGTATTAGGATCTATAATGACCACTTCGCCTTTGTTGGTTAAAAAACCATCAATGCGCGAAATGTTGGTGATACCTAATGCTTGTGTTGCTTG
Source organism: uncultured Pseudomonadota bacterium (assembly GCA_964548355.1). GTDB lineage: Bacteria > Babelota > Babeliae > Babelales > JABCYS01 > CAZJQM01. Next base: position 1,612 of record CAZJQM010000081.1, on the reverse strand, counting down.
CCATGCAACTTCATGAATTTTTTTGGTTGCTTGTTCATCACACCGTGCCGGTGTAAATTTTGTTGCTTTGCCAGGCATATACTTTTGTTCGTACGTGAACAGTTCTCCTGCATCATGCACAATTTCTGTCGGTGGTAAAAAAATTGGCTTGCCGGTGGCATAGTCAGTAAGAATGATAGAGGTAAATTCTAGGCCAGTTATTTTTTCTTCAATAAGAACATGTTGCACAATGCCTGATGCTATTGATGCAGCCTTATGTATAGCTGGTAGTAACTCATCAGCTTTTTTAACAATGGTAATGCCTAAACTTGAACCTTCTTTGTAAGGTTTAACAATGCATGGCAGATCAAAACCTTGTTTTTGTATACGTGCAATAAGTTTTTCTGATGTTGCTGTAGAGAGTTCATGAGTATGAACAACGATATCACGTGGTACTGGTACATTGTGCATTCTCAAAAAATGTTTTTGAGCAATTTTATCCATGCCTAATGCGCTTGAAAAAACTTTGGTGCCCAAATAAGGAATCTTCAAAACTTCTAAAGCTCCTTGCAATGCACCATCTTCAGAATAGCGACCGTGAGAGGCAATAAAAACAAAATCAACCAATTTTTTAAGATCATCCCATTCAATTCGTTCTGCTTGGGCATCAAGGCGATGTTCAAAGTCACTAATTTTGCCGCGATATAAAAATTGGCGTGGTAATATAAAAAGCTCACCAGAACTTTTTTGGAAGATAGGAATAACCTGATAGCGTAACGGATCAAGATGATCACAGGCTGTTCGCCCTGAATTGAAAGAAACTTCTTTTTCAATGGATTTACCGCCCATGAAAACGCCTATGCGAAGTTTATTCATCATGACCCTTAAAAAACATAATTAAATGAGGTATTTTTATAGCTTAAGTGTAACAACTTCTCTGTTTTTGATAAGAATTTTTTGTAGGCATACGTAAAGGATGATATGAAACATGAAAATAATTTAGTCTGGCTTGATTGTGAAATGACAGGGCTTGATCCTGAAATTGATGTTATTTTAGAAATTGCAGTTGTTGTAACTGATGGCCTGTTAAATGTTGTGGCACAAGGGCCTAACTTAATTATCAATCAGTCTGATCGTGTGCTCGAACGCATGAATGATTGGTGTAAAATTCAGCATAAAAAATCAAATTTAACATTTGAAGTGCAGTTATCACAAACAACACTTGCTGAAGCTGAAGAAGAAATTATGGCCTTTCTTCAACAATACTGTTTTCCAAAAAAATCTCCGTTGTGTGGCAGCACTATTTGGATGGATCGTCTTTTTTTAAGAAAGTATATGCCGGTAATTGATGCGTATTTGCATTATCGCAATGTGGATGTTTCTTCAGTTAAAGAACTTGTTAAGCGCTGGTATGCCGTCGACCTTGAAAAAGAGTTGCCTGCTAAAAATATGCATCGTGCATTGCCCGATGTGTATGAATCGATTAATGAATTGAAGTTTTATAAAGACAAGTTTTTTATACTTCCGGAGTAATTGCTATGTGTACGTGGATATATTATCTGTTTATTATTTTTAATTATTCATTATCAGCAATGAATCTCGAGACTCTTGAGCAGCAACGAGTTGAACAACA
>CAZJQM010000080.1:0-4097 GCA_964548355.1 uncultured Pseudomonadota bacterium | reverse complement strand
GAGCAACGGATTTCTAATCCGTAGGTCGCAGGTTCGAATCCTGCCGGGCACACCACTTATACTTTAGAAATAAACATTCTACGGCAGTTTCTATGCCAAACCACATATCTAGCTTTTGCATATCCCAGACAATTTGTTAGCCTTATAAATAACTAAATATAATCATAAAAACATAGAGATTACTGTGAAATTCATACATATTGTAGCTGTTTTCTGTTCATTTATTACCTATTCATCACTGATGAGTGGTTCAATTACCATTGATGCAACATCTTCCTTTGAAGCAAGACAATGGGTAGTTGATGGCACCTTCAATATTGAAGGTAATAATACACGCATAGGCGTGCTCTCAGGAACCGGGTTAATCAAAGGAAATAAATTTGTTCTAAGATGCAAAGAGTTCAATTTTAAGGGCACTATTGAATGTGATGGCGAATGCGTTATTTTTTGCCAAAACCTATGTGATTATTCTAGCCTTACTTTAAAAGGCAATGGATCAATTACTATTATTATCAATCCTTATGCTTATGATTTTAGACGGTTTAACGAATCTTCTCTAAGCATTGCTGCAAAGAATTTATTGATTTCAAATCTTTTAGACAAAACCGATGAAGACTTTGAAAAGCAAATTAATCTCATAAGAACTCATTCCGCTTTAAATAAGCTTGATGAGAATCAGATATTTAATGCAGTGATTGAAATGTTAGACCAAAAAATCAATTATCATACAGAACACCAAAACGATATCTTTGATCCAGCAGCAGAAAATAAAAAGATTTATAAAGATCGTTCGAAAGCTGCATCCACAAGTTTCGCAATTGCCACTGCAGGGTTGTTACCTATGGTCTTATTTGCAAGAACGTCTCTTTCTCAAAAATTCAGCGCAGATAACATGTTAAAGATAACCTTTTCTGGGTTAATTGTTTCCGTTATCGGTACTCTGGTAACTGCAGCAATTCTAGCAGAAGCATATCCACAACATATAAATCCTCAGCATAAAAAAAGACTCAGCAAGCTTTATGCTATTAAGAAGAAAATTGAACAAGCTTTAGCTACTCCTCACATTCTAGAAAAAGAACTCGCAATTAAATTACAATAACTTCGTTTATTAGGATGTAACATGATACAACAGTTAAAGTTTAATAACGTATTTTTTTTCTTAACCCTTATTTCTTTGGTAAGCACTGATATGAAAGCACAAAACGTAATCAATACAGATTATCTCAGGCAACTTGGGAAAAATTATTTAAAGTTTATGAGTGATGCCGCAAATGGCGCCATTACTCCCAGCGACCCGCGTATTACGACATTATTTGCAGAAAATCTTACCAAAACTGACAATCGCACTGTTTTATTTGAAAACAGCCGGCAATCTTTATTGGCGCAAATAGCAGAATTTACCGAACAACGCAAACTTGATGCAGATAAAAAGATAGCAACTATCGATATAGAACATGCAACTTTTATTCCGTCTTCCGAGACTAATTCAGTTGTTGTTTACTTTGAATGGTCTCACATGAGTATTGGAAGAGCCACCACTATGGTCATCTTGCAATGCAATCCAGCGGGCCAAATAGAACGTGTCATTGACGTTTGGGCAAAAATAGCATAGTAATTTCCATCTTATGGGTAAACTGATAAAGTCACCACAAAACAATTCTCTAAAACCAAAACCTACCGAATTTACTGAATTCAGTATTTATAAGCATTTCCCATTTTTAGATCTTATTAAATTAATTCTTGCATGGCCTGTTTTAGTTTTTTCTATTTTCATAGCAGATGCCTGTTCACCTATTAAATCCCGCAGAAAGCCCATCCCTCCGATAAAAGCAATAATTATCATGGGCCTTATTTGTGGCCTCATATTTCATTTACCCAGCTATTTATCGGCACTTCTGATGCATTATCTTCAAAAACCCATTCTAACATTCAATGCACAAGGATTTTATTATACCCCTCAGTTATGGAGTAAAGATAAGCTCTATCGATGGGAAGCTATACAACATATTGAAATATTTAATTATTATGAGGATAACAGAATCAATATTAAGATTTTCTTATCAAATCAAGAATGCATAGTAATAAAAGACACTATTATTCCAATATCATACACTGAATTACTAAGTCTATTTCGTTATCGTCTTCCTACAATATCTATCAAAGAACGTTACATGCGTAAAAGACGACGAACTCGCATAAAAATCTAAACTATTCTTAAAATACACTTAAAATCTGAAATCAACCGTAACATAGGGCCCAGTTAATGCAAAATTACTGATATTGCGCTGGAATGTACGCGCATAAACACCAACCGTATCAGGCGTAATGGGTGGTGTAACAACCTCACTACCAATATCAACAGATTGGATAGCATTAAGATAAACTTGTGCTTGATACCCTACTTCTAGATGCAAAAGAAAATGTTTTCTTATCACCAACGCACATGCCAAACCAAGCTTTTCTTCAAATGCAGGCACAACTATATTTCTGTTTTCAGTACACGTCCTTTGTTTATTTGGCGGCGTAACTCCTAAAGGTTCTAAAAAAGGCGATATGGCCGTATAGTCAGTATGGTTTTTAATTGATCCAGACAACAAAGAGCATAATCCCTTACCGGTAAAATAAAATCTATCGCAAAAGTTATAAATGAAAGACACACCAAATTGTGGCCCTGCTCCTATAAAGCTGGTAGGCATATCAATAGTTCTTACAATTGCGCCAGTCGTATCAGAATAGGTAGAATCAAGCTTTTGTTTGATACTGGTAATGCCAATACCTGCAAAAAAATCTACCTTAAGGCGGTTACCTAATGTTGCATGGTGACCCATATCGATATTTACTTCGTCAAAGTTAAATTTCACTTTGCCAGCGGCTTCTACATATGGTTCTGCATCAGGACCTATTTCAAAAAATGGCCCAACCATATTGTCAGTACCGACAAATACACAGGCCGATTTGTGTCCCTTAAAATGTTCCCAATTGATCATAAACGTATTATTTTTTTTACTTGTTGCTTTAAAACTCAAATCAAACCCAAAGCGAAATGAAGGATGTATATCAAATATATTCCAGTTAGGTGAAGGAAGAGGTAATGGGATAGCCTCTGCAGCATAGTGCAAATTGCTACTCGACGGCTGTAAAATTAAAGCACTGAATGCAGTATCAACAACATAGTATTGATTCCCAATAACTTCTGCTTGTTCACAACAATCTTCATCATCATCAAAATCATCTGCCTGAGTAGTAAGAGGGCAGAGAGTAAAGAGCAACACAAGTAACAATGATTTGTGCTTCATTTATCATCCTTTGAAAACCTACTAGTTCATTTCCACCAAGAATTAGATGGATTCAGATACTCATCTACAGAATATTTGCCAGAGCCCATCATCATAAATCCTGCATATACAAAGATCAGTGATAATGGAAATGAATACACATTAAATACATCGCCATGATTAACGTGCCAAACTGTCGCTACAAACATCATCACGGTTAGACAGAAGCTTGCAATGCGTGTTCCCAAACCTGCAACAAGTGCAATCCCACCAAAAAATTCAGTAGCTGCTCCTAAAAATCCCCACATGGTAGGTAAGAAATGAATGCCAAGTGGATACACCCACGTGCCTAATTCTTGCCACATCGGCATGCCACCCATGATTTTGGGCAGTCCATGCCCGATAGTTAATACACCAATGCCAACACGCATCAGTAACAATGCTCTATCGATAGTTTCCATTGAAGCTGGTTTTGTAACAAATGAAATTATTTTATTCATCGCGACTCCTTAATAGCTCACATGGCTGAGCATGATCACAAGAATCAGAAAATTAACTACATAAAGTGAAGTACACATGACGCAGAATGATTTAATTTTAAAATACAAAAGATATGCAAGATAACATGATGCTAATGCGCCACCTACAGCAGCTATTACCAATATCTTACTCATATTGAATAAAGCCAATACTGCTACAATGGCATAGTACACCATGCCAACGATTACGTTGGAAACCATGAACAATTTTGAATAAGGACTTTGAATTACTTTAGAACATGAAATGCGGTCCGAGATATCACATACAGGTTTGTACGTTATA
>CAZJQM010000079.1:0-4102 GCA_964548355.1 uncultured Pseudomonadota bacterium | reverse complement strand
TGATTCTCGCAGCATAGGTGCGCCGGCGATTAATTGGCTGGTGCCGGGATTGGTAGCTACAGGGATATTTGCTTTTTTTGCTGTTGTAACAATCGGGAATAATAATTTGGCAGATTCGCCGCTTAATGATGTTACGTACAACTGATTAAATTTTTTAAATACATCAAACGGTATTTCTTTTTCTGCAATAGATGCATTAACGCCACGGTAGGCAAAAATAGAACGATCATGGGCAAGAGAAGGTATGATGAATGACAAACCTGTTTGGCCTTGTTCTGCTATGATAATGTGGTCAGTGATAATGCCTTCTTTTTTCAGAGTTTTTAAAACAAAATCACCTTGTTGATCATGGGCAATTTTCACAACAATGCCAACATCAAAACCGAGTCTTCTAAAAGAGATAGCGGTGTTATTAGCACCGCCACCTGTCGAATATATTATATCCGTAACCTCTATTTTGCTGCCTTCTTTTAACAGCATGAAGGACTGTTTTCCAAGTTTTGTATGAAGATGCATTGTTTCAGCATCTTCATACAAAATAAAAATGTCTTGTGTTGCTCCACCAATTGTCAGGATTTTCACTTATTCTTACCCTTTATTTCCAATTCTGGAAGCAATACTTGCTGTATAACTTCTTTAGCATCATTTACCCAAATGATATTAATGTCTTTCATTAATTCTTCTAGCCCTACAAAATCACTCTTGTTCTTAAGAGGGAAGATGATATTACGCAAGCCATTACGTTTTGCTGCAAGAAGTTTTTCTTTTACACCACCAATTGGCATAACGTCGCCACGCAAGTTCAATTCACCTGTCATAGCAAATTGTGCGTTGATTGGACGTTGAGTAAGTGCAGACAATATAGATGAAAGCATGGTTATACCTGCAGAAGGACCGTCTTTTGGTACAGCGCCTGCTGGCACGTGGATATGCAGATCGTTTTGCGTAAAGACTTTGTCATTGATGCCAAAATCTTTAGCATGAGCGCGTGCATAGCTTAATGCAGCTTGTGCTGACTCTTTCATAACGTTACCGAGTTGTCCGGTAAGTATGAGTCTTCCTTTACCAGGCATAAGTACAGCTTCTATTTTGATCATTTCACCGCCATATGATGTCCATGCAAGGCCATTAGTGATACCTATTTGGCTTTGATGGTTAGCTTCGTCATCAGTAAATCTGCGAGGACCAAGGTATTTATCCAAGCCATCTTTAACAAAAGTTACAACTTTATTTTCTTCTACAAATACACGTGCTGCCTTTTGGCACAGCTTTCTAATCGTACGCTCTAATTGGCGCACACCAGATTCACGTGTATAAGACATAATAATGTCTTTTAAAACTTCGTCATTAAAAGCAAGAGATTTTCCATCTAATCCTGAATCAGAAACGGCACGATTAATTAAATAATCTTTGCTGATATGCATCTTTTCTTCTAGCGTATAACCAGAAAGACCAATGATTTCCATACGATCACGTAACGGTTCAGAAATAATTTCAACATTATTTGCTGTAGCTATAAATATAGCTTTTGAAAGATCGAATGGTAAACCGAGGTAGTTATCGTAGAAAGTTTTATTTTGTTGAGGATCTAATACCTCAAGCATCGCAGCTGATGGATCACCTCTAAAGTCAGCACCTAACTTATCTATTTCATCTATCATGATGATAGGATTTTTAGATCCTGCTTTACGGAGTCCTTGAATGATTCTTCCTGGCATCGCACCAACATAGGTTCTGCGGTGACCTCTAATTTCAGCTTCATCTTTTACACCACCTAATGAGATACGAATAAATTCGCGTCCCAAGCTGCGTGCAATAGATTTACCAAGAGAGGTTTTACCTGTTCCTGGAGGACCTGCAAAACATAAAATAGGTGCATATCCATCTTGCTTTAAGCTACGGATGGAAATGAAATCAAGAATACGATCCTTAATTTCTTTTAAGCCATAATGATCTTCATCAAGAATCTTTTTAGCATTCATAATATCAAGATTGTCTTTGGTTTCCTTATTCCAAGGTAATGCCATTAACCAATCAAGGTAATTACGTGTGACAGTTGCTTCCATAGAATCAGCAGCCATACGTTCTAAACGATTTATTTGACGATTGATTTCAGTTTTCACTTCATCAGTCAGTTCAAGCTTTGCAATTTTTTCACGAATTGCATCAAGCTCTTCAGCATCGTCTTCGCCCAATTCTTTCTTAATAGCGCGCAATTGTTCACGAAGATAATATTCTTTTTGTGATTTGTTCATAGATTCACGCGCATGGTTTTTAATGCGCTCTTGAACCTCACTTACTTCTATTTCTTGCGTGAGTTGCTGATAAATGAGCCCTAAGAAATCTTTTTGATTACTTGTTTCTAACAATTCTTGCGCACGTTCAACGGTAAGATTGAGATGCGAAAGAACAAAGTCAGCAATCTTTTCAGGATCCTGAATCTTTGAAAGAATCAGATGAAAGTCAGGGCTGAATGATTGGCCAGATGCAGCCATCTTTTCAGCAAGATCTTTAATATTTTTAATTTGAAGAGCAACTTCTGGATCTTCTTGATTGTATTCAAAAGGTACTTCTTTGATTTCTGCTTGCAACGTATCTTCATCTGCTACAAGCTCGACAGTACGTGCTTTGCAAACACCTTGTACTAATATCTTAATACCGCCTTCTGGTATTTTGATAAGTCGCATAATAGTTGCAACAGTACCAAGAGTGTATAAATCTTGTGTCCCAATTGCACCTTGATAGTCTGAAACTTGTTTTTTAGCTGCAAGAAGGATGACCATTTTGGATCCTTCAAGTGCTTGATTAATCCCTTTAATAATTCTTTCATCAAGAACAAGTAAAGGTACAATCATGTGCGGAAAAACAACCACATCCATCGTAGGAATTACCGGCAGCACTTTTGGTATGGTTTCTTGCACAGTTTTATTTGAATTTTTCATTTTACGCCCCCTTGAAACTGAAAGTAGACAGAATTTGGTTCTTGTGCCATCCCTATCATCGATCAGTGTAGAGGAGGCTGTCTTTCAAAAACAAGAATTAGATGAGGCGCTATGCTTTTTTTGAGAAAAATATATCCTAGAAATGCTTTTTCTAAAGGTGTTTTAACATGAAAAACAAAGTTTGCCTCCAAGCTAGCAAAATAACCAAACAGTTTGTGCAAGGAAACTCAACCATCGAGGTTCTCAAAGGAATTGACGTAGATTTTGAACAAGGAAAATCGTACGCGATTGCTGGGGAGTCAGGATCAGGAAAATCAACTCTACTTCATATTTTAGCTGGTATTGATAAACCGGATTCAGGCTTTGTGATGTTTGATGGTAAAGAAATCGGACAGTTAAAACCCCATGAACATGAAAAGTTTTTAAACCAGTCAGTTGGGCTTCTTTTTCAGCAGCCATATCTTATAAAAGAGCTTACAGTATTAGAAAATGTCATGCTTAAGGGCATGATATCCCACAAAAACAATCTTGAACATGAAGCAGTTAAGCTTCTTGAACGCGTTGGCTTACGTGAAAAAGCGCACGAATTCCCTGCTACATTATCAGGTGGCCAGCAACAACGCGTTGCATTAGTCCGCGCATTGATGAATAAACCTTCTTTTTTATTAGCCGATGAGCCCACAGCACATCTTGATGTGCAAACAGGTAAAGCAACAATAGAATTATTACGTGAATGCCAAGAACAATGGTCCATGGGCTTGATTATATGCTCCCATGATGAATACGTTTCAAAAGCGATGGAAAAAACGTTTCATCTGCGTAACGGAAAAATAAGTTGATCAACAAGAAACACCAGGATATTCCTTTATGAGTATGTTACATAAAAAATCGATCATATTTAAAACAGCCCAAGTAGGGGCTTCAACCATACTCAGTCGTATGTTGGGATTAACCCGTGATGTGTTAACTGTCAGATACATGGGCGCTGGAGTGATTTCTGATGCTTTTAAGTCAGCATGGATGCTGCCAAATCTGTTCAGGCAAGTATTTGCAGAAGGTGCCTTGAGCGCAGCTGTTATCCCTACCATAGTTCAAATGGTTAAAGATGGAAAAAGAACTGAAGTTAATAAATTAATGACGCTCTGCTTTTTGATATTTGA
>CAZJQM010000078.1:0-4168 GCA_964548355.1 uncultured Pseudomonadota bacterium | reverse complement strand
GTTCTTAGTGACAGCATAAGCCGTGGTGTAGAAAGTATTGTGATACCACCACATCGCCATATCAAACGCACCTGCTTTATTCACGAAGTAGATTTTGAACCGCAGTTTATGTTTACGCTGTTTAATAGCGGAGATAATAAACCGGTTAAGTTTGAAGTTTCGCTCGAACGACCCGTCGTAATTCCACTTCCACAGAAAATTTAGATAACAAAAAGGGCCGAGGTTAATTCTTCGGCCCTTAAATTTTTAGCTCGGTACTACTTCAGAATCTGAATTAACTTCTTGTTCTTGATCTGCGAAAGATTCTGATTCATCATCAACAGTTCTCAATCGTTTTTGTTGTGCTTTTTTGGCTACGAATTGTATAGCTGTTGAAGCTACATCCTTTAATTTTGACTGGTCCTGTGTTATTGCAGCACACACAATGCTTGCAGCAAGAGTGCAGAATAGTTCTACTTCCTCATTATTATTTGATTGATTAGTGTGTTGTTGCGGTTGTTGTGGCTGCTGTTGTTCTTTGGTGTAGTTTATCGGATTGCTTCGTGTTGTAGCTGGTTGTTGTGCAGGTGCTGAACTTTGGTTTTGTAATAACTCTAAAATACGTTGGCGTAATGCCGGATCAAGATCTTGTAAATTGATTGGTGGCTGTGCATATGTAGCACAATAACTACTGATCAGAATAAAAATAAACTGCTTTGTCATGAACTCCCCCTGTTTTTATTGATATAAAAAGATCTAATCCTCCGTTAACGGATTAATTTTTTTCTCCTCAAAAATCAACACTTCATATACTCGCTTTGCAGTTGCATGTTGAATTTGGAAGCAAAAATTGCGGTAATAAACGCGTTCACCTTTGCGTGGTAAATGTTGTAATTGTTCGGTTAAAAAACCACCCAAGGTGATTGCATGTTCCGTATCAAACGTAATGCCAAGAATTTCACTTAATTCTTCAAGTGCAACACCAGCATCTACTAACCAGCCACCTTGTTTTAATGGAATAATTTTTTCAGGAGCTGCTTCTTCATATTCGTCACTAATTTCACCAACAATTTCTTCAAGCACGTCTTCAAGAGTTACCAGACCTGCAATACCACCGAACTCATTAATAACCATGCCCAAGTGCATACGCTGCTGTTTAAACTCATGAAGCAACTGGTTTACCTTAACACCTTCGGGAATGAACAGAATGGGGCGAACAAGGTCTTTCAACGGCTTAACTTCATTTTTAGACAGTAAATTAAAAACGTCTTTTTGGTAAATCATACCGATAATATTTTCAAGCTTTCCTTCATACACCGGCAAGCGAGAGAAGTTGTACTCAAGATATGTTTTGAGAGCATCATTTAGCGTGCTATTAACATTGATAGAAATCACATCATTAGCTGGGATCATAATTTCTTTAACAGGTGTTTGGCTGAGCTCAAAAATACTTTGTAACATTTCTATTTTTGCGCTTTCCATCAAGCCTTTTTCTTCGATATAGTCGATAAGAAATTTAATCTCTTTTTCAGATGTTACTGATGTTTCGGAGCTCTCCGATATTTTCTTGCCGCTTAATATATAAATAAAGCCGTTTGAAAGTTTGACCAGCAAGGTTACAAATGGGTACAGAGCATAGAAAATAATATTGATGATCCACAGCGTTGATTTGAAAATCTTTTCGCCATGTGCTTTTGCAAAGTTTTTGGGGATGATTTCACCAAAAATTAAAATGCAGCTGGTGGCGATACCAATACCCAGTGAAAATCCAAGACCCTGAGACAGATGTAAACGTGCAAAAACACGCTCCATCATCTGTGTGATCAAGGCAGCAGCTGTGGTATTTGATAAGCTGTTTGCAATAAGTACGGTGATCAAAATGCGGTGAGGGTTTTTTTCAAGTGTATGTAACAACTTTTTATAGCGGCCATGGCTAGAAGCGGCAATTTCCTTAAGGCTAAATAAGCGCAGAGCAGTGATCGATGTTTCCAAAAATGAAAACAATGCTGTGCAACATAATGAAAGAACAAAGCCGATAAATGGTGGATAAATAAGAAGTGCTAGCAGTGATTCCATACTCAATTTACTCAAATCCTCATTTTTATTTTACGTAGTTAATCCGTATGACATGAAAACTAGTGTAACATATCATACGGATTTTTTTATCTTGAACTTTTATCAAGTATATCTTACTCGATCGGTTCGCCGCCAGGAATCGTATCAAATTCTTTATCGAAGAACGATTGAAGCTTTTTGCTACGTGATGGATGGCGAAGCTTACGCAAAGCTTTAACTTCGATCTGACGAATGCGTTCTCTAGTTACAGAAAAGTCCTTGCCAACTTCTTCAAGTGTATGCTCAGAAGCTACGTCGATACCAAAGCGCATCTTAAGTACTTTTTCTTCACGCGGAGTTAATGTTTTTAACACTTCGCGGACTTTTTCTTTAAGGTCGTTGTTAGATACCATGTCAGCTGGTGAATATTCATTTTCATCACCAATAAAATCTTTAATGAACGCATCATCACTGTCACCAACGGGGGTTTCAAGTGAGATTGGTTCTTTAGAAATCTTAATGATGTTCTTAATCTTCTTTTCATCTAAATTAAGCTCTTTTGCAAGTTCGGTATGTGAAGGTTCACGGCCATGTTCTTGCAAGAAGGTGCGCTTAATTTTATTAATCTTGTTTAATGTTTCTACCATGTGTACTGGTACACGAATGGTACGTGACTGGTCAGCAATAGCACGGGTAATAGCCTGACGGATCCACCAGGTAGCGTAGGTTGAAAATTTAAATCCGCGTTCGAATTCAAACTTTTCTACCGCTTTTAGTAGACCAATATTACCTTCTTGGATTAAGTCTAAGAAGTGAAGGCCACGGTTAACGTGCTTCTTGGCTATATTAACTACAAGGCGTAAGTTTGCTTTAGCAAGATCAGCTTTTGCCTTCTTATCTTTTGCTTGGCCAGCAGTTAACTGTGCGAAATATTTTTCAATGCGCTGACGTGGTAAACCCATTTCTGCTTCAGTTTTCTTGATTGCTTTGAATGCGCCACGGATATTGCCATCCAGTTCTTCTATGAGCGCTTTTTGTTCGTCATTAGGGTTAGGCAATGCACGTAATTGTTCAAGAGCAGCTTTATCACCGCTGATGATAGTATCTTTTTCTTGAATCTTATTGAGCGCTTTTTCAATACGCTTGCCCAATTTTTTAATGAACTTATTGGCAAGCTTAATAGAGGTAATGGTTTCGCTTATTTTTTCTTTATTTTCTTTAACCTTATCCAACATTTCCCGCTTTTTTTCTTCTGAATCTAACTTGCCGCGGTAGCTGAAATATATTTTTTCTTCATTGCCTACCAAATCTTTAATTTTGTAGATGGTATCAAGAAGCGTTTTCTTTTCTAATTCAAAGTTAGGTAAGTTTTCTTCGCCATACTCAGTAAACTGAATAATGTCTTTAAGCGGAAGGCTATTTTTTTCTATTTTCTCTGCAATATTTAGAAACTCTTTATGCACAAAAGGGAACTTAGAAATAGCATCTATAGATTCTCTTTTACCTGATGCGATTGCTTCAGCAATAACAGTTTCTGTTTTCTTGTTAAGTAAAGGGATCTTGCCAATATCACGCAGATAGTGCTTAACACCGTCAGCTGGTTGTCCAGGCTCGGTAGCAACTTTGCGTTCTGGCTCTTCCTCCTCTTCATCTTCTTGTTCAATAACATCTTCTTCATCTGCTTGGAGATCAATAGATGTTTCAAGTTTGGTTTTAAGTTCTCGTTCAGCAACTGATTCTTCTTTTTCAAATGTTTCAAGCCCAGCAGTGCCTTCTAACTCATCAGCCATTACAAGTTCAACGTTTTCTTTTTCAAGTGTACGCAAAAGATCATTCGATTCTTGTTCTGATAGATGACTTTTTTCAATAAACTCAGTTACTTCTTCATAGCTTAATGCGCCGCTGATTTTGCCACGCTCGATTAACGCATCGATGAGTGGTTGTTTAAGTTCAGTAGGTACTACTTCAGCTGTAGGTTTTGCACCTTTTGTTGGCTTAGCTGCTGGTTTGGAAGGTTTTGCAGGCGCCTGAACTTTAGGCATGGTTGATGCCACTTTAGGAGTTACTGGTTGCGTAACTTTAACAGGAGCAGGTTGTGTAACTTTTGCCAATTCTGGCTGTGGTAATGTTACTG
>CAZJQM010000077.1:0-4222 GCA_964548355.1 uncultured Pseudomonadota bacterium | reverse complement strand
ACAACAGAAGCAGGAATCTTACGAGCAATGATATTACAAAAGATGCATGAATCGTTCATTAACATTCCTTTAGTGCTGGCTGCGCCATGCATAGTTCGAATGTAGCATGGTACCGGGGGTCGGAATCGAACCGACACAATGTTGCCATCGCGGGATTTTGAGTCCCGTGCGTCTACCAGTTCCGCCACCCCGGCCTAACTTATACGAAAATGTCATATACAGATTGAAAATATGGTACTGGAAAAGCAAAAAACCGTCAATGAGCTCTAGACGTACGATACATTATTTGCAAGCTCACAGATAGGCATATAAACAGCAAAAATAAGAAGTGCCACTAATACACCAATAATAATCATGATAAATGGCTGAAACAAGACAGCCACTAAATCTAAAACTTTAATGACTGATTCTTCATAATACTCAGAACAACGTTTAATCATGAGTTCAAGCCGCCCAGATTCTTCACCAATGCTTATAAGGTGAAGTAAACTTGGGGGAATAATTAAAGTATCTTTCTTAAGCGCCTCACTCAATGGAAAACCTTGCCGTACTCGTTCGATAGCTGCAGTTATTGTTGCTTTAACAACTATATTATTAATCGTAGGACAACATATTTCTAAAGCCTGCAGCAGGGAAATCCGCCCTTCTAATAACACGCTCAATGGACGCAAAAATGATACAAGGGAAGAATTAATAATGATCTTATTAAGAATGGGTATACGCACAAGAAATTGATCTAAAGATGGTTTAATCTGGCGCCACCATTTCTTATGTTTGTATATGAAATAGCCCACACCCATACCACCTAAAAGACCGCTATATATCCACGAGATATTCTTGCTCATCCATAGAAACCATCGCGTAATGGACGGTATAGCATCCGTTCGCCCTTCAAACAGTTGCTCAAAACGAGGTACAATACAGGTCATAATTACTAAAAAAATAATAATGAAAAAACTCAATGTTACGGCTGGGACCATTGCTGCAGAACGCATCTTGCTATAAAACTGTTCGCGTGTTTCAAGGTTTTTGCAGATCGCTTCTAATGCTTCTCCTAATTTACCACCTTCTTCACCTGCTTTTATGAGCGTGACGGTGAACTTATCAAATACATCATCAAATCTGGTCAGCGCACTGCTTAGCGAACTCCCATCATGAACATCGGTACAAATATGAGAAAGCATATCTTTATGAGATTGGTTATCAGCCAATTCAACAAGCATGTTAAGCGCATCAGTTAAAAATACGCCTGAGCCTAATAAAACAGTAAGCTGCTTAAAAAAGTTAATAGTGTGGTGATGATTCCATGCTTTGTATTTTTTTTGAACAGTATGAGTTTTTAAAAGAGCAATTTCTTGAACAAATAAATCTTGTTCTAATAATTCAGGAGAAGCAGCTAACGTTAGCCCTTTACGTGTGTTACCTAAGATATCGATACCGACCCATTGATAATACGGCATAACCCCCACCTATTATCTATTTAATGAAACTTTCTTGTTTATGAAGTCCTAGTTGCTCAAGCAGTATCTCAATGGTCATATCTTTTTTATGAATCTTAATAGTCTTTTTACGCTCCGTATGACCACGAATAATCTCAATATCACCCTGTGGGATATTTAATGCATCACTCAAACTGCTTATAAGTTCTTTGTTTGCCCTATTTTTTTCAGGCTCACTTTTAAGGTAACATTTTAAGCGCCCGGTTTTATCCAATACCCAAGCAAGACGACCTGATTTAGGATTAACAGTAACTTCAAAAACTAATGCCATAGGATCCCCTTCGCTTAGAAAGTTTATAAAAATGATAGTCGCGTTGACAACAATCATTAAAATATTAAAAAATTAAATACATAAAATATATTGTTTTTGCCTTTCCTAGATTCTTTTTTTTGATTTCATAACTAAATACTTGCTACATGTTTTCATTATTAACTAGATTGCGAAAAAGATAATTTTTCACATAACGGAGTCCTTAATGAAGCTGCTTAAAAACATTCAATTTATTTTTTTATGCATTATCCCGTTATCATTAGCTTATGCTGATGAACAATTTGAAAATCATGATCAACAAACAGAAGAAATACAAGAAACAACAAACTCTACAGATATCATACAACAACCAAATTCTCATGAAGAATTAATTAATGATCAGTTGAGTTCAACGGCTACAGCTGAAATAACTTCTTTAGATGAACAACAAACTCGCGGTACGGTTAAGCTTTTCAAAGTTATACAATTTTTAACAGTTCCAAACCGTTTAGTTGTAGATGGAACTACCTATATTAATGGCCCATTATTTATTAATGGGTTCCGCGTATCTTCTGCAGGAACAGGATCTGGTGGTGGTGGCGGTATAATCGTTGGTCCTTCATCATCTACGCCAACTGCCGTAGCACGTTTTGCAGATTCAACTGGCAAAGTACTTGAAGATTCATCAGTACTTGTTGATGATTCTGGTAACGTTACTCTCAATGGTATTACCAAATCTGGTAACACAGTTAGCTGGCCTTCAAATGTTGGTGCTGCTGGGACGTTTTTAGGAAGTGATGGTGCAGGTAACTTAGTATATGGGACACCTTTTGGAACTGGTAACGTATCAACTGCAAACCCATTTTCAAACAATAATGCCATTATTACAACCGATACTCCGAGCGGTGCAGATAACATTAAACAATCATCAGTTATTCTTGATGGCAGCGGAAACATAAGTGGTGTAAATAATCTCAATGCAAACGTGGTTAGTGCACCCATACTCAATGGTAATGCAACATCAGCAACTACGGCGGTTAATTTTTCTGGCGCTCTTGCTGGAGATGTCACAGGCAATCAAGGCTCTACCGTTGTCAGCTTTGTTAATGGACAAACTGCGGTAGCTGTCGGCAATGCTGCTGCTGCCGTTGCTGCTGCAACACCTAACAATACATCCAATACATTAGTATTCCGTGATAGTTCAGGTAATTTTGCCGCAGGTACCATAACAGCTAATTTAACAGGAAATGTAACAGGAAATTTATCAGGTAATGCAAGCACCGCAACATTTGCTACAACAGCAGGATCTTCGGGAAGCTTCACTGGAAATTTAGCTGGGGATGTAACTGGTCCACAAAGTGCTACCGTTGTAGCTTTTGTTGGAGGACAATCAGCAGCACAAGTTGCATCAGGAGTTGTTGCTGCAAATGCTGCTACTAATGCAAACACGGCAAATACAATTGTAAAACGAGATGGTTCGGGAAACTTTAATGCTGGCACTATAACCGCAGATTTAACAGGCAATGTCACAGGAAATTTAAATGGTAACGCAACTTCTGCCACAACCGCAGCATCGGCTACCAATTTCACTGGTCCATTATCTGGCGATGTCACCGGCAACCAAAACTCAACGGTCGTTGCTACTGTCGGCGGACAAACTGCTTCTGCTGTCGCAGCTGCAACAGTTCTTGCAAATGGTGCAACATCTGCAGATACACCGGGTGCTATCGTACGTCGTGATGGTTCAGGTAATTTTGCAGCAGGCACTATAACTGCAAGCCTTAACGGTAATGCAAGCACAGCTACGAGCGCTACAACAGCTGGATCTGCTACCAACTTTACAGGAGCTTTACTCGGCGATGTTACTGGTAATCAAAGTTCTACTGTGGTTAGTTTTATAGGTGGTAAAACAGCAGCGCAAGTTGCCACAACAGTTGATACTGTTAATAGTGCTACAACAGGAAATGTTGCCAATACATTAGTTTTAAGAGATGCATCAGGTAATTTTTCAGCGGGAACAATAACTGCAAATTTAACTGGTACCGCATCATTTGCTACGACTGCAGGGTCGAGTACAACATTTAGTGGTTCATTAGCGGGAGATGTAACTGGTCCACAAAATGCTACAGTTGTAGCTTTTGTTGGAGGTCAATCAGCAGTACAAGTTGCATCAGGAGTTGTTGCTGCAAATGCTGCCACTAACGCAAACACTCCCAACACAATTGTTCTACGAGATGGCTCTGGAAACTTTAATGCTGGTACTATCACGGCAAGTTTAATAGGAAATGTAACGGGCAACTTAATAGGCAATGCTGATACAGCAACGACTGCTGGTTCGGCTACCAATTTCACTGGTCCATTATCTGGCGATGTCACCGGCAATCAAAGTTCAACAGTAGTAAGCACAGTTGGTGGCCAATCAGCATCTAACGTTGCTGCAGCAACAGTACTTGCCAATGGCGCAACCAATGCT
>CAZJQM010000076.1:941-4254 GCA_964548355.1 uncultured Pseudomonadota bacterium | reverse complement strand
TCAATTCCGCACATTCGACCTCATACAAAAACCATGGAGCCGCTATTTACTCTACAATAGCATCGATGGCTCAGAGGTTAATGTACCTGGTGTTAATATTCTGACACGACATGTAAGAATAAAACCGGATAGCTTTGTAGATTTATCAACTGGTTTTAGAGTAGACATTGGATGTTGTGAAATGGAACTCGCCTATGATTTATGGGCACATGGCCAAGAACGTGTTGAATTCATGCCAACTATCTGTCCTGAATGTCATCAAGAGATTAATCCATTAATTTTTGGTATTGCAGGTACATTACCAGGAACGTCGGCAAGCTCTAGCACCATACGCATAAGAGGACCCAATGATCCTAAGTTCATGACTATCGGACCCTTTGATATTGATGGAACATCAGGTGTAGCTCTTGCTGCTATTTCACATCGTGTTCATGGGTCTGTTGGTATAGCGCAATCAACACGTGACCTAGATGGATTTATTAACTTCGGTGCTTTTGCTGAATTTTCTCAGAATAATGCGGCGTTAAGTCTTTGGGGTGTGTGGGGCAAATTAGGTGCAGCGTTTTAATTAAGAAAATATTTCAACGCTCACCAGATCTATATGATTTAACTGCTACAATTGAAAATATTCCACTCAACGTAATTCCCCATGCAGAAAAAGTAGCTAAGCTGTAATATCCTATAGTTATTAATGCAATTTTTGCTTCATCGATTACATATTGTTTTAAAACTGGTGATGGCATTTTATTTCCTTGCCGATCAATTGGCCAAACTTCGAACAAATAAAATTTTGCTTGTGGAAGCTGATATTTATCAGGATTTTCATAGGCCTTGATGCTAGAGAGATAATTTCTATAAAGAGGATTAGTTACCATCTCTTGTGCTTTGTCATGAGCAAAAGAATTAAGCTTATTTCCGAGCTTGTACGTGCCAATTGATGCTAAGCCACATGCAATACTTAATGCTGCTTGAGTTTGTGCTCGATTCAAGGTTGCACTTGCATTCTGTTTGCTGCCAATCATGAGAATTAGCAATAATACCATTTTTATGTTCATATAACCTTATTCGATTCCAACTTTATAATCTCTTGCGCACGAGCCAAGAACTCATCATCGAATCCTTCTTGGCGCAAGATATCAAAAGCAACATTCTGATGCGAAATACCTGGCTCTAACTTAAATGGATAAATTATTTTACCTTGTGCATCATAAATAACTGATACTTTATAATTTCTAAATAAACCTGGATACAGTTTTTCAAGCTCGGTAAGTAATGGGAAGTGTGTCGCTGACAAGCATATCGTTTGTGGATGTTTGCCTAAAAATTCAATAATACTAAATGCCGCAGCTTGTCCTTCTTCATGGCGTGTATCATTAAACATTTCATCGGTAATGATAACAATAAATTCACCTGGTTGGGCAGATTTAACTATGTTCATAGGACGACGAGTATCAACAACGCTTGCAACAAAGTGTGATTTGCCTTCTGCCATATCATCAACAATGTTCATATGGGCAACAATCTTTGCAAACGGCGTACAGGTCAGATGTCCTGGCACTATGCCGATGCTTTGTCCCAAAATCAATAAAATTCCTAAATTTTTAACGTTTGATGATTTACCACCAGCATTAGGGCCAGTAATAATAGCTGATTTAGGATTGCCTTGGCAACCAACACACAATGAGTTAGCAACTGCATTTTCATAAAAAGGATTCCAATAATCGCGTATATTAATAAACGGTGTTGGATTATCTACAAACTCAACAAAACTCCAGGTGTTTTCTTTTCCTTGTCCTTCGTTATATAAACGCGCACATGACATGTACGCATCCATCTGCCCCAACGCACGCAACCCTGGAACTAGCTTAGATTTATGTTGCGCCATTAAAAAGTAGGATGCCAATACACGACCAGCATGGGATAAAGTAGAAAATTCACTTTTAAAAGTATTGGAATTTAAGTGGTTCATAAGTATTTTAAAATCTGAAGAAACGTCTGGCCATGCATGCAAGGTTTCATTAAGATCAGTTGCCCCTGCAAACGATTCTTTTAAAATATCATTGGTTTGTATGAGTTGTTCTAGTTCTTTTAAGGCAAACACAAAATCTGCTACTGCCCTGAGTTTAAAATGAATATATTTTAATAATGTAAGATTACTTTTATATTGTGGTAGCAATGTTATAAGTGACCATGCTCCCGTTGCGGCTAACCCTAATCCCACCATTATTCGCGTCCTATTAGTAACTGCATCATTGCCCACACGCCAACGCTCGAATCGATTAACTATTCCAGCTGTAGAGAAAACAGTTGGTGCTGGTGGATTAAGATCAACACCAAGGTAATCTTTACCCATTGCCTCTAAATTTTGAGCAGTTGCTGGATATTTAAAAAGGGTGAAAGTAAGAACCAAAGGGAAAACTATTTCTGTAAGTGGCTTTACTGCACTAAATGCAAATTGTCCGTGCGACATAAAAGTAGATGCTTGAAGTGCCGTACTATTCGTTTCAAAAACAGATTTTAAACCTGCATGCTCACTTAAAAAACCTAGTGGAGAACTGGTAGCGATATATGATCTGATATGGCCGTCAAACTCATCATTGTTCCAAAATGAATATAAAAAGGATTGTGATGCTTTTAATTTTCCAAAACAGTTTTGTAGCTTTTCAAACAATGGCCTATTTTCAACTAATTCTTTAATAACATTTTGTCGTTTGCATATGTCAGGCACTGATTTTGTTGGGTTTGCAATAAGAGCTAATAACTCAACTTTGCCCAACTCCAACTGCGCTTTATCGATTTTGTTTCCCAACAACAAATCAGGCTTTGAACGTGTACCACCTAAAATATTGAGTGCATTCCACTCAGCGTCACCAATCACTCCATCTTCTTTTATCTGATAATCTTCTTCATAGTCACGCAACATTGCAAATACTGCGCTACGATTAGTTAAAGCACTGGCATTTTTTTGCTTTTCAATAATTTCATTAAAATGATCGGATTGACGCTCAGGACAACCCTCTTCTAATTTCTGATCAAAGGATTTGATATTTATCTGCTCTATTTTGTTATACAAGCAGAGAATTGGCTGAGCTGAAATACATAAAAACAGTAATAATATTAATGATTTTTTAAATGTGAAATGCTTGTTGTTCTTCATGTGATCCATTGTTGTTTATCTTCAACTTATCCTCTGGTACTAATTTTTTAAGATAGATTAAAATTGCTTCATACCGCTGCACTTCGCTGGTCCAACCTATATCGCCTACTTTCTTCTGCGGTTCTTTAATATTTTCTTGAACTTTATGATCAATCA
>CAZJQM010000076.1:0-931 GCA_964548355.1 uncultured Pseudomonadota bacterium | reverse complement strand
TATTTTGTTAATATTTGGATTTGTAGCAATGGTCCCTAGTATTTCAACTGTACCAACACGGGCAGCAATCTCAAATGAAGTCATTAAGTCAGTTGAAATTCCCTTCAGCCATTTTTGCTCCAATGAAAGCTGAACAAAACGCAAAAGCTCGCCTGGTGCAAAAATAAGTACTGGTTTTAAATTAAGAATTCCCATCGCCATATATCCAATCACTTTATATAAAGAACTATGGCCCTCATCTTCCCATAAATCTAATCCATAAGCATTCATCACAATATATCTATCTTTTCTGGATAAACCTATCGTCTCCATTCTTTTATTAGCGATATCTAATAGCAGATCATTTAACTTATCTTGTTGTTTCACAATCTCAGCATCGGTGGCATTTGCCAGACTACTAACCATTTCTTTATGCATTTTTTGTAATTGAGTTGTTTCTTGTAGATTAAAATGCAAACTCTTGAGCATGTCCTGTTGATTCATTGCGAATACCGGGCATGAAATAAGAACTGAAAGAGTAAATAGTGTAAAAATATTCATAAATCCCCCAATAAGAAGAAAGGCCAGTTTTCACTGGCCTCATCTTTTTTAAACATTTAACGTTTAGTACATGCCTGGCATGCCGCCCATTCCTGCGCCGCCGCCATGTCCATGCCCTGCTGTTTCTTTCTTTTCTTCTGGCAAGTCACAGATAATAGCTTCTGTAGTTAATAGCAATCCAGAAATAGATGCAGCGTTTTGCAATGCAGTGCGCGCAACTTTTGCTGGATCAACAATACCCGCAGCTACCATATCTACGTATTCGCCTGATTTAGCATCAAAGCCGACGTTTCCTTTTTCGGAACGTACACGGTTAACGATTACCGAAGCTTCAAAGCCAGCATTAGATGAAATAATTCTTAATGGTTCTTCCAATGCACGGCGTACGATC
>CAZJQM010000075.1:0-4259 GCA_964548355.1 uncultured Pseudomonadota bacterium | reverse complement strand
GCAAAACGTTTATTGGCATTAGCAAAAGAAGGATTATCTTTTAATTTTGCTGAATAGGGCATCTCTATTCTCAAAATCACCCCTTCATGATGATTCCTGGTAACTAAGTCCTCACCTTCAGCTTTAGATCTTTCGTAAACAGAGATTGGGTTTTTTTGGTCCTCCTCTTTATAACTTTCATCTTTTTTGCTATCAAAAACATAAGAATTACTAAAATAAAAATACTTTAATTTAATTTTTTAAGATTTTCTGGGGTCATGATTAAATATTTACCGTTATGAAGTTTGATCCCTTTTACGATATCTGACCATTCAACTTTTTTTTTGCAATGAGGGCACCAGCGCTGGTATTGTAGTTGTGTGTGACACACGTTATGCAAAATGTGAAATCCCACGACATGTGGTTGAATTGCACTATGCATATGAATCGGTATAGAAATAAGACCGAATGAAATCGATCCTTTCCACACAACTTTTGACATGGTTATCCTTTTGGCCTGACATTATTCTCAGTTAAGTATGGGATTTTATAACCGAAATTTTCAAGGGTTGTGCAAAAAAGGATTTTTAGTTGAAATCTAAAACGTAATTGTGGTAAATCTAGAGCATAAGCAAAACAATTTTAAAGGCGGTCAATTATATTTTATAAAAGGGGTTTTATGAAAGTCATACAAAAGGTGTATTTATTGACTGCTTTAGTCTTGCAAGGTACACACGTATCAACTAGTCAGCCATCAGATGAAATTCACAAAGTTATTATCATAGGTTCAGGTGTTGCAGGCCTTACTGCTGCACTTTATTGCGCTCGCGAACAGCTTCAGCCATTAGTCATTGAAGGTGAAGAATGGGGAGGTATGCTCGTCAATGCAGGGCCCGTGGAAAACTGGGCAGGCCAACTTTCAACAATCGGTCCTGAGCTGGTAGCAACCATTCACCAACAGGCTGAAAAAGAAGGTGCTCAGTTTGTGTCAGATATTATTGTAAAAGTAGATTTTAAACAACGCCCATTTACATTGTGGACTGCAAGCGGTAAGGAATATAAATCACATGCAGTTATTGCTGCTACAGGTTCATTGCCACGCAAGCTTCATTGTCCAGGCGAAGAAGAATACTGGGGTCGAGGCGTTGCGATTTGCGTCTTGTGTGACGGTCCTTTATTTGCCAACAAAACAATAGTTGTTGTCGGTGGTGGTGATTTAGCGCTTGATAAAGCATTATTCTTAACACGCTTTGCTTCTAAAGTAATTATTGCTCATCGCAAAGATAAACTTACAGCTTCACCGTATATGCAGCAAAAAATTGCAGCAAATTCAAAAATTTCAACCATACCAAATGCAGTAATAACGGAAATTAGGGGAAATGGATCAACGGTTACAGGTGTTAAAATAGAAGATCAGAAGAATCAATCGTGCTATGAATTACCAACAGATGGCGTTTTTTTAGCAATTGGTTTTGATCCTTGTACCGCAATTTTTAAAAATGAGTTAGAATTAACTCCTGAAGGATATATTGCTTTGACTCATTTTACCAAAACATCAGTTGAAGGTGTTTTTGCGGCAGGCAATGTTGCAGGGCATGGATATCGTCCGGCAATGACAGCAGCAGGTACAGGATGTATGGCAGGGATTGATGCAGAGACCTATTTAACTAATATTTTTGATACTATGACGCGAAGTAAACATTATTTTTGTCCCCACAAAAGAAGCGGCAGGCTTTCATAGGCATTCATGGACCAATATAACTATGCAACAAGTTCTCCTGATGAAGTAGCACGTGGTTTGACAACGTCAATTACAACAGGATTGAGCAAGAAAGAAATCAGCAACAGGCAAAGACAATTTGGTACCAACGAACTGGAAAATAGAGAAGTTCACTGGTGGCATCTTTTGTTAGAGCAGTGGCGTTCACCTTTTATCTATTTATTATGTGCCGCTGCAGTTATTGCGTTTGTGGTAACTAAAGATTATTTCGAAGGGGTAATGATACTTATTATTGTAGGTATCAATACTTTCTTAGGCTTTTACCAAGAATATAAAGCATCACAAGCATTAACATTATTAAAAAAATATATCGTTCCTTTTTCAAAAGTTATCAGAGATGGCAAAGCGCAAGTTGCCGAATCTAGAAGTTTAGTGCCTGGTGATCTTGTAATATTAGAACCAGGTGATGTAGTGCCAGCCGATTTGCGTATTGTCAGTGAACAAGGTTTGCTCATCGATGAATCATTATTAACAGGTGAATCAATAGCCGCTGTTAAAGGAGCAGGAATACTGCCCACTGTTCCTACTCAACCTTATCAAGCAACTAATATAGCTTTTGCTGGTACCACCGTTGCTTCAGGAAAAGGAACAGGCATTGTTATTGGCACAGGAAAAAATACTATACTCGGATCTGTTGCGCGATTGGTAAGTGAAACGGTTAGGCAAAGTGCTGTTTCGCGTAGCATAGAAAAATTTTCAAATTTTATTGTTCAATTTATTTTACTGACCATATCTATAGTGTACGTGGTCAATGTTGTCATCAATGACAAATCTTTTTTTGATGCTGATCTTCTTATCTTTTCCGTCGCATTAGCAGTGACTATTATTCCTGAAATGTTGCCAACGGTAATCACATTTTCATTAGCACAAGGTGCTTTGCGTTTAGCCGAACACAAGGTGATTGTTAAGCGTCTGACAGCAATTGAAGATTTAGGAAGTATTCAGATTTTGTGTACCGATAAAACGGGTACGCTTACTGAAAATAAGTTGATAGTAGCCGAAGTATGGGCCGCTCAACCGGAACAAGCATTGTTGTATGGGGCTATGATGGCCACACCAGCTTCGTTAGAAAGTAAAAAGCATGCTGCATATGGTTTTGACCAAGCTCTTTGGGAAAATCTCAAACCTGAAGTAAAAGAAGAATTAAAAAAATATGTGCATGTAGATGAAGTGCCTTTTGAACCGGAACGTCGCAGAAGCAGTGCGCTCCTTAAGCTCAATGACAACTATGTGTTAGTGGTCCGTGGAGCTTACGAAGAAATTTTAAAAACATCTACTAACATTAGTGAAGATGAGCATCAAAAAATTGTGCAATGGATTGCCAAGCGCGGTCAAGAAGGCAAACGCGTTATTGCAGTTGCGTATCGTGAAATTGCAAAAGATGAAACAGCTGATCTTAAAAAAGCAGAAAAGAATTTAACATTCAAAGGCATTATCTCTTTTGTAGATCCGATTAAAAAGTCTACCTATCAAGCTATTAAAGAAGCACAAGTTCTTGGCGTACAGATTAAAATTTTAACTGGGGATAGCCCTGAAGTTGCTGGTGCTGTTGCCCAATCAATTGGTCTTATATCCTCCCCCGATCAGGTGATTACCGGTGACAAATTTGCCCAAATGGCATCTGATCAAAAGCGGCATGTTGCCAATGAATATGCAGTTTTTGCACGCATATCACCGCAACAAAAATATGAAATAATAGATGTGTTGCGTAAAAATTATGAAGTTGGTTATTTAGGTGACGGTATTAACGATGCGCCAGCCTTGAAATTAGCAAACGTTGCTATTTGTGTTGAAGGCGCAGCAGACGTTGCTCAGGAAGCAGCAGATATTGTATTACTCAAAAAAAGTTTGTTCGTCATTGTAGATGGCATTAAAGAGGGCAGGAAAATATTTGCCAACAGCATCAAATATATTAAAACAACCGTATTTTCTAATTTTGGTCATTTTTATTCCTTGGCTATCGCATCTATTTTATTAGATTATGTGCCCATGCTGCCTTTACAGATGTTGTTGCTCAACATTATTACCGATTTTCCTATGATCGCTATTGCAACGGATAATGTTGATCCTGACCAGCTCAAAGAGCCGCACAGCTATAATGTTCGAGATATTGTTCTTTTTTCTCTTACGTTGAGCCCTATCAGTACTATTTTTGATTTCGTTATTTTCGCACTTTTTCATAAGCATGGGGCACCGGTTTTACAGACCAACTGGTTTATAGGTACCGTTGTGACCGAGCTCTTTATTATTCTACTACTTCGCACCAATAAACCATTTTTGAAAGCTTCACGACCATCATGGTCGTTATTGGCCATTATCATAACTGGTTGCGTTGTAACTCTTCTTCTGCCCTTTACTCAGTTTGGGCATGAAGCATTCCATTTTGTTTCCCCAACCTTTGGACAATTGAAATTAGTTTTCTTTGTTGCCATTGGGTATTTTATAGCAACCGAAACGGCAAAGCTGATGTACTATCGTACGCTCGTGCATCCGTACAATA
>CAZJQM010000074.1:0-4337 GCA_964548355.1 uncultured Pseudomonadota bacterium | reverse complement strand
GCTTAAAAGGCTGTTGCTCTACCACCTGAGCTAGCGGCTACTATATTTCAAGAAGTAAATTCTTTAGTGAGCAATTAATAGTAATAAGAGTGGTAAATTAATCGCTGAAGAATGTCTAAATGCTATAGTCTATGGCCTTTTTTGTCAAGAAGCACGGCGCAGCTAATCTTTTTTATATACCAAGAAAAAAATTGCAACGTTGCATTATGCAAACTGACTTTTCTATACTGATTTATAGATAGGTTTAATCAGGGGGCGGAATTAAATGAAGATCATAAGACTTATTCTCGTAGTATCACTTGCTACATCACACGTAAGTTATCCGGGTAACGTAACTCAAATTATAGAACCAGTCTTAAAAGGCGTAACCGTCGAAAAAGGCGTAAGTTTAGCTATTTCTGGCGGTGCAAACAATCTCATCAAACTAGCAGGGACCACTACTCCTCAAGCAGTTGATTTTGGTGTTTATAGTCTTGTTAATAAATTTAAGCATCCAGCTATCATCGTGTTGGGAACAGAAGCGGCAATATTAATTACACTCAGCTGTTCTAACGAAGATCCTTTCAAATGTCTATCGTCATTTATTTCCTTGGATAGCCTGCAGGCAGCTACCGATGTAGCCGTGAAAAATGTGGGTGCAGGAGTCACCTACGCGCTAGGCGAAGAAGTGGCCAAAAAAGCTATAGCCCTATCCCAAGTCAGCTCAACGCGTGAAATTGCCGGTACAGTGTTGACCACCTTTGCTGCTGCAGGATTAGGTTTTTATGCGTGGAGTATGGATCCATCACTCGATCAAGCAATGTTACTTTCAATGTGCTCAGCCGTCATTATGACTTCGCTTACTTCGGCAGGCAACTCTCCTGCGCTTAAAGGCATAAAGCAACAACTGAGTGATTCATTAAGTTCTGCTTCTACACGTGTAGGAAAATTATTGGGTATTGCGACTCTTGCAGCTGGTACTTTAGCCCTTGCCTATCCAAAGAGTAGCTCTGAGGCTTTGCTAGGCGCAGTCATTAATGTGAGTCAAAAAGTAGTAAGTCCAGCTACATGGTCTAGTGTACAGAAATCAACGCTTGCAAATACAACCTGGATACAAGGTTATCGATGGACTAAGAGTTGGTTTACTAAGTCTGATTATTAATTTGGCCTCGTGCTTTTAACAAGCAATAAGCCATAAATGACCTTTCTTCTTCTTTATTATGAGGAACAGAGTTTAATAATCGACGAATTTCATTATTAAACTTTGAGGCTGTTTCTTCAAATTGTAATCGAAGATTATCAATACGACCTTTTTCTTCTTTTAATGCATCTAAATATTCAGATTCTGCAATCTCTATCCACCCTTGCAATTCATCAACCCTGTTTTTGGTTTTCTCACATAATGGAAGACTCACATTATCCAGCTTTTTAACAAGATCTATTATTTCCTCTTCTACGTTGCGAAAAGAATCAAAATATGGAGAAACTTTAAGTGGCACATTATTCCACAATGTAAACGACGGATTATTAGAACTCAAAAGACCAATATGCCCATAATGCATTTTTGTATAGACTTCTATAAAAACACTATTTATATCATCAAGAATTATTTGGGATCTAGCAATCTTGCAAACCACCTCGTCTGCATATCGATTCAAGCGAATTATTTCCTCATTTATTTTATTCACAAGAATGCTTTCTTGTGCTGAAACCATATCCTTCTTCTTTATCAGAGTCTGCATGCTTATAATTAGATCATCTACTAATTCTTCGCCCTCTTTTATCTCCCTCTCACAAACTTTTATACCTTCTTCGATTAGTTCTAAGGCAGGAGATCTTTTAAGAGGCGGTTTTTCCGTCATCTCCATTGCTTGTACTGGAACAAAATAAACTAGGATCAATAACATTAAATAATTTCTCACAAAAACCTCCAATAGATGATTATTAAATTGTGGGTAGATTATTATCTACCAATAGATACTTCAGCAATTTTGAATCCCATTTTTGTAAGTGGGGAATCAATTAATAATAATGATATTAGTAGACTCAGCCTTGTATGTTCAGTGATATAATGAATTAATCTTTGCTTATGATGTACTACCGCATACTCAACATTTCCCATTGCTTGTGCATAGTTGAGTATCCCTTGCGCATTAGTCTTTAACATGGACACTCTTTGTTGCCTTGCTCTTGCACCTTTTAAAAGAACTGATGCTTGTATATCCCCTGTTAAATACTTTGATAATATACTTATCCATTCATCAAGCTCATGAAATTTATGGGTAAATCCTATATGCTGTTGTTCATCCATGAATGCTTTGCGTGTTCGCTGTGCACGAGATAAAATCTTAATTGTATATGCAAAAATTGGATCTTTTTTTATTTCTGCAGGTGAGTACAATTCCATTGCTTGCAAAGAGTTACAGGACAATAACATTATGCTTAATACATTCTTGTTCATAATGGTCATGCAATACCTAAACATTGTGCGTATCTATACTGTCGCTCTTGTAATATATTTTTGCGATCGATGAAAGCATTTTTACGCTTACAAAAACCATCTAGCAATAGTAAATATTCTTGATTTTCATTCAAGATAATTTTTGTGAGTAGAGAGTTTATGTGCATATCAATATTTCTTATTTTATTTTCCAAATCTGCCATTTTTTCATCTAATATGGAAACTTTATTCGCTATATCGAGGAGCTCTTGAGTAAGTTTGTTTGAACGTGCTCGTATTTTCTCTTCCACCTTTCCTGTATCCTCATACTCAATTTTCGATGACAGAAAAGTTCACCGATAAGTGGCGATATATGATGTGGCATACCATTTAAAGAATTTATAAACACGACGATAAGTAATAGCGTATATTTCTTCATAGACATCAGCTAAACAAAATAAGTTTTCCGATATAACAATAAATCAATAACCCCAAGACATCCATAAGCGTTGCCAGGCCAGGGCCTGCTGAATAAGCAGGATCCAAACGCAATCTCTTAAGGATTAAAGGGATACAACTTCCAAGGATTACTGAAACCATAACAATAATTGCTAAGGCTAAACTTACTGCTAAAGAACCGCGGATTTGTCCGCCACCGTGGGTGAGGAAAATACGTGCAAATGAAAAAGCACCGAGCACTAAGGCAATAATCCCTGCCATAAGAAACTCACGGCGCATAAACTTAAACATGTTTGATGGGTTTATTTCACCTGATGCCATACCTTGAATGACAATTGCTGATGTTTGGCTGCTCGCATTACCACCGGTACTTACCAGCATCGTGATAAAGTAGAGCAAAAAGCCGCTAATGGTTGCTTGATATTTTTCTAAGATGAGAGAAGAAAATGTTTGTGCAATAAGAAGAACAATTAAAATCGAACAGCGCTCATAAAACATGCGGAAAAAGGGAGTTTCAAAATAAGTCTGTTTAATAGGCGTCATGGCCGCCATCTTATAAACGTCTTCGCTCGCCTCTTGTTCGATAATATCGACAAGCGTATCAGTTGAAATAACACCTAAAAAAATGCCGCTATCATCTATAACTGGCACAGTCATTAAACCATAGTGGACCATCTTTTGTGCCACAACTTCTTGGTCTTCATTTACATTTACTACCAGTTCATTTCTCCTGATAAATGAAGAAATGCGAGATGTTGGGTGCTTGAGGACTAAATCTTCTAAGTTGATGTGACCTACTAACTGATTTTCCTGCGTAGTAACAAAAATACTACGATGCAGATCTTGGTCAGGTTGCAGCCGTTGGAGCACACGAATACTTTTTTCTACCGTAAAGTCTTCCATAAGGGTCAAGACATCAGTGGCCATAATACCGCCAGCCGATTCAGGATTAAATTGGAGCAACGAAATAACAGTGTCTCGGTCATTTTTATGTAAGAGACGTAAATACTGTTTTAAATCGTCATCTGATAGGTCGTCAAAAATATCGGTAAGTTCATCAAGCGGTGTAGCGTTTAAAATATGGGCACGGTTATGGTCGTCTAAGAATGAAAGGCAGAAAACTTTAAGAGAATCTGAGAGCTCTTGGAATACTTCAATTTTAAGATGCGCAGGCAAGCTTAAAAAAAGGCCTTGGACATGGTCATAAGATATGTTGGTAAGAAATGAAGCTATATCTGCCGGGTGAAGGCGTATAAGCTCTTCCCATAAGGCAAGACCCAATGGTGGTTCTTTTTTGATGACGATATCGATATGTTCAAGTATTTGATCAAAAACTTTCTCTGACACCATATATAGACTCCGTTTTATTAAGGTATACACCATTGACCACCCCATTGCATACCTTTTATGCACTACGGTATCGTACAAAGCACATCCTAATCTATTAAAACTGCCTTGT